>CAIUEQ010000084.1 GCA_903898215.1 uncultured Bacteroidota bacterium
ATGTTGTTTAGAGGCTATATTCCAGTACAAAATGCTGATGAGGTGAAAGAAGTTCGCCAGCCGCTTAAACACCAACAACCTAAATTACAAACAAGTCGTACTGATGATATCGCAGCCGCTCAACAAGCCGCTCAACAGGCTGCAGCAAATGCAAATACCGGAGAGCATAAGCAACAACAAATTGTAAATACGGTGAAGATAGGAAGAAATGATTTATGCCCATGCGGTAGTGGTAAAAAATACAAACAATGCCACGGAAAAGATGAAGCTTAATTGATTTGAAAATTAGAAGAGGAGAGAGTTTTATAATCTTCTAATCAACAAATTTTTGAAATAATAAATATAAAAATGACTGATTTAAAAACAACAATAGAACACACAAATTTAAAACCGGATTGCACGAATGTGGAAGTTGTGAAATTGTGCGAAGAAGCAATTGAACATGGGTTTTATGGTGTTTGTGTATCGCCATATTTTGTACAACTTGCAAAAAAAACGATTAAAAAAAATCCTGTAAAAATTATCACAGTAGTTGGTTTTCCATTAGGATATTCAACTGTTGCAGCAAAAGTTGAAGAGGCAAAAAAAGCAATTATCTCTGGTGCTGATGAGGTTGATATGGTGATGAATATTGCTGCGTTCAAGTCGGATGATTTTGCAACAGTGTTAAACGATATCCAGGCTGTTACTACTGCTTGTCATTTACAAAATAAAATTGTGAAAGTGATTATTGAAACAGCCTATTTGAGCAACGAGGAAATTGAAAAAGCTTGTCGTTTGTGTATGGATTGTGAAGTGGATTTTGTAAAAACATCAACAGGGTTTGCACCAACAGGAGCAACTGTTGAAGCTGTTGAATTGATGAGAAAAACATTGCCGCCAAAAATTAAAATTAAAGCAGCCGGAGGAATTCGTGATGCAGAATTTGCCGAAAAACTGATCAATGCAGGAGCAACTAGAATTGGCGCTTCAGCAAGCATTAAAATTATCGGTGCTGAATAAGTTTCTAACCTATGAGAACAGTTTTGTTTAAATATTTCATTCTCGCTTTTGTGACTTTCTTATTTGCATCAAATACTCATGCACAAAATAAATTTGTACAAGTTCAAGGTGATGTTAAACTAGATACACTCATCAACAGAAATATTGAAGCCAATAAAACTGCAAATACTATTCAGGGTTTTCGTATTCAAATATTTTTTGGTTCCGAACGTAAAAATGCTTCCGATGCAAGAAGTAAAGTATTGCAACTTTTTCCGGATGCCGATGTTTATCTTATCTATCAGCAACCGTATTTTAAAGTTAGAGTAGGAGATTACAGAACCAAGCTGGAAGCTCATCATATGTTTACAGAATTGCTTCCGCAATTTGATAAAATATTTATCGTGCCTGATAAAATAAATTTGCCGAAACTTTAAAATACTCACTTATGCCTTTGACTCAAAAAACAGATGAAATATTAGCTAGTAAGATTTATTTAATAAGAGGACAAAAGTAATGATCGACAGGGATCTTGCTGAATTGTACGGGATTGAAACAAAAGTTTTAAAGCAATCAGTTAAACGAAATATAAATCGTTTCCCTGAAGATTTTATGTTTGAATTGGATAGTAAAGAACTTGAAAATTGGAGGTCACAATTTGTGACCTCCAATTCTGATAAAATGGGATTAAGATATGCTCCGTTTGCTTTTACTGAGCATGGAGTCTTAATGTTATCAAGTATTTTAAATAGTGATAGAGCCATTCAAGTCAATATTCAAATCATGAGAATATTTACAAAAATGCGAGAGCTTCTTTTAACCAATAAAGAAATTTTGCTTCAATTAGAGAAGATTGAAAATAAATCAATAAAACATGATGAAGATATCAAATTGATATTTTCTTATTTGAAAAAATTATTAAATCCAACACAGCCTACTCGAAAAATGATAGGCTTTAACAACAGTGAAAAATAAAATTTGAGTTCACAATTTGCGACCTCATTTTAATAATTATTATAACATGAAATTAGTAACATACACACACAACAAAACTTCATTACTCGGAATTATTCACGAGGGAAAAATCTGGTCATTGAAAGATCTTGATTCATCATTTCCTGATAAGATGCGCAAATTTTTATTTGCAGGCGAAACAGTAATGGAGAAGGCGAAAAAATGGGATGAACAAATAAAAGCCGGAAAAGTAACCAAGCCTTTTGTGAACGAAAAAGAGGTAATACTTGATGCTCCCGTTCCTCAGCCAACATCATGCAGAGATGGTTATGCTTTTCGTCAACATGTTGCTGCAGCCCGCAGAAATCGTGGTGTAGAGATGATCAAAGAGTTTGACCAATATCCAATATTCTATTTCACAAATCACAATGCTATTCAAGGTCCGGGTGAAATTGAATGCATGCCCGATCATTTTGAAAAACTTGATTTCGAATTGGAAGTTGCTGTTGTAATTGGAAAAAAAGGTCGCAACATCAAAGCTTCTGATGCGGATAAATATATTGCAGGCTTCATGATCATGAATGATATGAGTGCACGCACATTACAAATGGAAGAAATGTTATTGAACCTCGGGCCGGCTAAGGGTAAAGATTTCTCTACAGTTATCGGACCCTATTTTGTAACACCTGATGAATTGGAGCAATTTAAAGTTCCCGCAAAAAATGGACATGTTGGAAATAATTATAACTTGAACATGAAGTGCTGGGTGAATGATATTTTGGTAAGCGAAGGAAATGTTGCGGATATGGATTGGACCTTTGCAGAGATCATCGAACGTTGTGCTTATGGTGTTGATATTTTTCCGGGAGATGTAATTGGAAGTGGAACAGTTGGAACAGGTTGTTTTCTTGAACTTAACGGTACAGGTTTATTAAATGATAAAAGTTTTAAACCTCAATGGTTAAAAGCCGGTGATGTGGTAGATATGGAAATTACAGGACTTGGTTTTTTAAGTAATACTATAAGAAAAGCAAACACAGATTTCTCATTATTGAAATTGAAAAAGAATGTTATTGCTTAATAGAATTTAAGCACCTATTTAGATTTTAGATTTGCCACAGATAACACAGATTATTATAAAATTAAAAAAAAGAATCTGTGCAATCTGTGGCTTTATATTTTATTAAAAAAAGATGTCAGGTTTTACCACTTTACTTCCTTAGGCAAAAATGCTGAAGCATCACCATTGTTGCGAATGAGGTCGCGAACAATTGATGAACTGATTGGTGTAAACGCAGGATCACACATCATAAAAGCAGTTTCAACATTAGGGTAAACTATTTTATTCATCTGCGCTATATTTTTTTCGTAATCAAAATCTGCCATATTCCTTAAACCACGAATGATATAATGTGCATCAATTTTTTTGCAGAAATCAACAGTTAAACCTTCGTATACATCACATCTAACATGATCGTTTTTTTCGAAAATTTTATTGATCCAAGCTAAACGTTGTTCCAATTCAAACAGTGTTGATTTGTTTGCGTTATGACCAATTCCTATTACAATTTCATCAAATAACGATAAGCCACGTTCAATAATATTTACATGTCCAATGGTGATTGGATCAAAAGTGCCTGGAAAAAGTGCGATGCGTTTCATTTTAAGTTTGATGTTTTTGGTTTGGTGTTTATTAGTTATTTATTTTCATCATTTGAGAAAAAACTAAATGCACTCTGGCCATAAATTCGTTTATCAAAGAAACCTTTTTCACTATTCAAATCCAAATGTACTTCATGCTCAACAATCAACCAGCCATTTTTATTTAATAAGTTATTATCTGTTGTAAGCCTTGGTATTTCAATGATCTGCTTATTTGCATAAGGAGCATCTGCAAAAATAATATCATATTTTTGGGTGCAATTTTTCAAATACGAGAATGCATCTTTTTTAAGAGGAAAGAGGTTTTCAAATTTTAATTTCTGTTTAGTTTGTTTAATAAAGGCTATACATTTTTCATTCACATCTACAGCATCAACATGAATTGCACCACGCGAACAAAATTCGTAGGCAATATTTCCGGTACC
>CAIUEQ010000085.1 GCA_903898215.1 uncultured Bacteroidota bacterium
CTTGCCAAACAACATTTATTTATCAAAATATATTACCATCCGAGCGACCTGCTTTTATTTATAAAGGCTATGAAAAACTCACCTTTATCCGACATCCTCAATTAGATACATTGATATTAAATGCTGGGTGGCTTGACAGTTCTTATAGTCCAACAAAAGGAGGTCAATCTGATTGTCCCACTTTTATTGAAGGACAAGGTTTTCAAACCATTTTTAAAGGAACCATTAATACTACAAAATATTCAATAACAACTTATATATGGAAAAACAATCCTGACCTTGCTCCTTCAGAAATGGTTTTTAATCTTTACGTTGAAACAGCTAGTGGATCTATGACTGGTGGGGGTGGTGGAAGAGCTAGCGCAGATTTTTTAAATAACACTTTATTGGAAACTGATACAATTAATAACAAAATATATAAAGATGTTTTAAAAGTTTCATCAAGTTCTTCATCTTATGTATTATACAGCCAAATTTATGGCATTATAAAAATTGTAAATTCTAGCGGTGATGAATATCTTGATTTATTAAAAAAAGAATAAAGAGACAATTCTTCCTATCAACTTTTTTTCAAATTGGCTAAGTCAAATGCAAATGATATTTTGCAACCCAATAATTTAACACATGAAAGTTTTTAAATTCGGAGGAGCATCGGTTAAAAATGCAGATGCAGTTAAAAACGTAGCAAACGTTTTAAAACAATTTCAAAATGAGGAATTGCTTATCGTGGTGTCGGCAATGGGGAAAACCACCAATGCATTGGAAAATCTTGCCAAATCATACTTTAACAAAGACAAACAGAGAAATAAAATTTATAAGGAGATCAAATCTTTTCATGATGAAGTGATTGCAGGTTTATTGAAAAATAAAGACAGTCATGCTTATGATGATATTGAAAACTTGTTCATCGAATTGGAATGTATGCTCGAAACAAAACCCGAAAGTACTTTTGATTGCGTGTATGATCAGATAGTTTCTTACGGTGAAATATTTTCGAGCCGCATTGTTAGTACGTTTTTAAATGAAGCCGGAATTAGAAACCGCTGGATGGATGCGCAAAATTTTATTGTAACCAACAGCAATTTTCGCGAAGCAAAAGTGGATTGGAAAACCACCACCGATATGATCTCGAAAAAGTTGAAACCGATTATTAAAAAACAAATGGTGGTTACTCAAGGATTTGTTGGAAGAAGTGAGAATATGAAAACCACCACACTTGGCAGAGAAGGTTCGGATTATAGCGCGGCAATTTTTGCTTATGGTTTGGATGCAAAAGATGTAACCATTTGGAAAGATGTGGATGGTGTGATGAATGCCGATCCCAAAAAATTTAAAGATGCCATAAAGCTTGATGCGCTTACGTATTCGCATGCTATAGAGCTTGCGTATTATGGCGCAACGGTTATTCATCCAAAAACAATTCAGCCTTTGCAAAGCAAAAATATTCCGCTTTATGTAAAATCATTTTTGCACCCAAAAGCTGCAGGAACAATTGTTGGAAAAGCTTCTAAAGAAAAAAACATTCCTACGTTTATTGTAAAATCAAATCAGGTTTTGCTTTCTATTTCCAGCAGAGATTTTTCGTTTATTGTGGAAGACCATTTGAGTAAAATTTTTGAAGCATTTGCTTCACATAAAATCAACATGAATTTGATGCAAAACTCAGCGATAAGTTTCAGTGTTTGTGTGGATGATTCAGGCGAAAAATTACTACAGTTAATTGCTGAGCTTTCGGTAAATTTTGATTTGAAATCAAACACAAATCTGGAGTTGTTAACTGTTACTTATTATGATGACAAAGCAATTACGAAACTTACTAAAGGCAAAACCATTTTACTGGAACAACGCACCAGAGCCACCGTTCAGTTTGTATTGAAATAAAAAAATCTGACAGTTGATGTCCTGTCGAGCTTGTCACTTCGAGCGGAGTCGAGAAGCAAGACATGGTTGTTTGAAATATTGTGCTAATTAGAACATGTTCTCGACTCCGCTCGAACTGACAAAATAATCAATAAAAACACATGCATATAATTTATCTACTTACAGGTTCAAATATTGGCGATAGTGGAGCAAATCTGCAAGCGGCTTCAAAATATATTCATCAACAAATCGGGAAAGTTATTGCGGTTTCTCACGTTTATCAAACCGAGCCTTGGGGAAATAAAGATCAGCAAGTTTTTTTAAATCAGGTATTGAAAGTTGAAACTGAATTAGCTGCAAATCAATTATTAAAAACCATTTTGGGAATTGAAACCAAAATGGGACGAAACAGAAATATTAAATGGGAACCACGAATTATTGATATTGATATTTTGTTTTATGATGAGGAGATTATTGATGAAGAAGATTTAAAAATCCCTCATCCCCTGCTTCACGAAAGACGTTTCACGCTTGTTCCGCTCAATGAAATTGCATCAACTTATATTCATCCTAAATTAAAAAAAACGATCTCACAACTTTTGGAAAATTGTATCGATACAGGAATAGTGGAAAAATTGTAAGTATCATTTGATAATGGAAATGCACATTTGCAAAGAATGAATTTAGAACCTGCATATCAGTTTATCGCTATTGAAGGAAATATCGGAGCCGGAAAAACATCACTTGCACAAAAGTTAAGCGCTGATTTTAACGCCAAACTTGTGCTCGAAGAATTTGAAGACAATTCCTTTTTACCAAAGTTTTATAACGATCAAAAGCGGTATGCATTTCCACTCGAAATGAGCTTTCTGGCAGCACGTTTCAATCAGTTAAAAAAGCAAATTTTAGAACCTGATATTTTTCAAAGATTTACGTTCAGCGATTATATTTTTGCAAAGTGTATTTTATTTTCACGCATTACTTTAGATGATGATGAATATGATTTATATGTACGTTTATTTGAGATCATCAATACTCAAATGAAGCAACCCGATCTTTTGGTTTACCTTCATAATCCAATTGAAAAACTGCAGTGGAATATTACCAACCGTGGTAGAGCTTACGAGCAAAATATTACTGATACCTATTTACAAGAACTAAGCAATGCTTACATGCAATACATCAATACCAATCAGCATTTGCGCATACTGATGATTGATTGTACGAGCCTTGATTTTGTGAGTAATGAAGATCATTACAACAATATCAAAGTGTTAATTTGTAAGGAATACACTCCCGGAATTCATCATATTAATTGGCTGATGGAGTAGAAATGTTGAATGATAAAATTAAATGATTAAATAGTGAATTATAAACCGTGAACAAACAGATAACACTGAAGGTGTGTAATTATTATAAACTATAATTTGCAGATCAA
>CAIUEQ010000086.1 GCA_903898215.1 uncultured Bacteroidota bacterium
CAGCACAACTTTAGTTGGAAATAATGTGGGCTTAGTTATTTATGGAATATACATGGCCGAATTTTTAAAGCCATTATTGCTAAATGTTTTTCCGTATGCAACAAACAGCACTTTCATTTTATTATTAACTTCAACAATAATTTCAACGATCATAGTTTTGGTAACAGCAGAGTTTATTCCCAAAATGCTTTTCCGCATAAACCCTGATATCATTTTAAATATTTTTGCTTTCCCATTTTTACTTGCCTATTATATTTTCTGGCCATTGGTTCATTTTATCATGTGGTTGGCTAAATTTATCCTCAACAATTTATTTAAATTAAATTTTACTGAGGTATCACCAGTTTTTAGCAAGGTTGATTTGGATCAGTATGTGACCGAAAGTGTTGAAGATATTCATGTGGAAGGAGAAGTTGATGCTGAGATTTTTAAAAACGCTTTGGATTTTGCAAATGTAAAAGTACGTGAATGTATGACCCCGCGAACCGAATTGGTTTGTGTAAATGTGCAATCAGATGTTGAGGAGTTATACAAAAAATTTGTTGAAACAGGCTTATCAAAAATTTTAGTTTACCACGAAAGCATCGATCATATTATTGGCTATGTTCATCAGAAAGATATTTTTAAAAAATCAAAAGATATTCGCTCCATTTTAATTCCTATCGAAATTGCAACAGAGGCGATGCCGGCAAACGACCTTTTAAACATATTTACTAAAACACATAAAAGTATTGCGCTTATTGTTGATGAGCTCGGAATTACAGCAGGAATTGTAACCATCGAAGATATCATGGAAGAAATTTTTGGGGAGATAGAGGATGAACATGATGTGGATCAATTGACCGAAAAGCAAATAAGTGAAACAGAATTTTTATTTAATGCCCGATTGGAAATTGATTACCTCAACGATAAATACGAACTAAATATCCCTGAAGGTGATTACCATACGTTAGGAGGGTTTATTGTTGCCGCTCACGAGAATATTCCATCAAGAGGAGAAACAATTGAAATAGGACGTTTTCAGTTTACGATATTGTCTACCGACAAAACTAAGATCAATGAAGTTCGTATAAAAATAATGACCAATTGATTTGGTTTTTTACTTACAAATTGCATTTAATTTAGTGCATCAATCTCATTAATTTTTCTGAAATAAAATACTTCAAACGCTAAAGTATATTTTATCGCTTCTTATCAAATTTGATGAAATTTTGTATTGAGGCAATATTGCAATTTGTTTTCAGATAATACATTATTTATTTCAATAAAAACGTGTCAATAAATGCAATATTTTCATTCGTTAAATCAAGCTTTTCCAAAAAATAAATTGGTAGATTTGGGTGTTAATTTATTTTGTTATGAAAACCAAAAATCATAATGCCACAATAGAGGAAACATCTTTCCCTGGCTATCCGCTTTATCCACCGAGCGAAGATATTTATCATACAGACAAAAAAGCAAAGGATATCAACCCTGATGATAATTCAATCATTCACCACACTATTAATAAACGTGGGGAATGGAATGAGAAGGATTATAGTAATGATTTAATCGGTGACGATCTTGATGTGCCGGGATCTGATTTGGATGATATGGAAGATGAAGAAAATGATTATTATAGTTTAGGTGGTGATGATCATATTGACCTTGACGAAAATAATATTGACTTCCCTTTAGGTTAATTGTTGTCAATATTTTTGGCACGTGTTAATAATGGAAGCGATTCATGTTTCGCTATACTTTCAGCTAGCAATCCTCCTTCTTTACTAAAGTTCCATGTAAATAATGTTTGGATGGGATGGTCAGCACGAATTTTTTTGAGTGCTTCAAATGCTGTTTTTTTTGCCAAACCTTTTCTTCTGAATTCTTCTAATACCATCACCGAACATAAATACAGTGCATCATATTTAATATTTAATGGCGTTTGATTTAGTAACTCACTTTCCGAAATTTTTTCATCAATAAATTCTCTCATTAACTTTTCAGTTGTTGGAATAAGTATCAACCAAATAACCGGTCCATCACCATCAATAAATTCAGAAATAGTTGAAGGGTGCAATTTGTAAAGTTGAGCCATCACATCTTCATTCACATCCAATTGTTCAGGATCATGATGCGCATCGAACACCTCGTTGGCTAGTTGGATCATGCGATCAAAATTTGTCATAAAATAAATTTATTCGTGCCCTTTATCTTCAATAATTCTGAAGATATGCAAGGCATGCGGAAACAAAGCATCCATCGTTTCTTGTGCACCACGTGTTGAGCCCGGCAATGTGAGAACAAGAGATTTATTTTTCATTCCTGCAACACCTCTTGAAAGCATTGCATAAGGAGTTCTAAGCTGCCCGTAATTTCTTGCCACTTCCATCATCGCAGGAATTTCTCTATCCAATAATGGTTTAATGGTTTCAGGTGTAATATCACGAGATGATAAACCTGTGCCTCCGGTAAAAATAATTAGATCAATTTTTTGATTGCTTAATGCTATCACTTTTTCTTCAATTAATTTTGGCTCATCAGGAATAATAGAATATTCAGAAATCTTGATGTGATATTCTTCCAGCTTTTTCAAGATTGCTTTTCCTGCTTTGTCTTCTTTTTTGCCGGACGAAACAGAATCAGAACAAACAATCACTGCAGCACATAAATCGGTTTTGTATTTATCGATGAAATCAGATTTGCCACCTTTCTTTTCGATGAGTTTGATAGAATGAATTTCAATTCCTTTATCAATCGGTTTCAGCATATCATACATCGTAAGTGCCGCAACTGATGCACCATGCATGGCTTCCACTTCCACTCCAGTTTTATAAATTGTTTTTACTTCAAGTAAAATTTTGATGGTTAATTCATCGATCTCATATTTAAACGAGGCTGATTCAATTGGCATCGGATGACAATCGGGAATCACATCAGATGTTTTTTTTACCGCCAATAAACCGGCAGCTTTTGCCATTTCAAATACATCACCTTTGGCAACTTTTTTATTTTTTATGGCTTCGATTGTTTCCTTTTTACTCACACAAATTATTGCCTGTGCAAGAGCAATTCGGAGTGTCGAAATTTTATGTGTAATATCCTGCATTTTTTAATTTTTATTTTCTTTCCACTGATACGTTTCATCAGCAAATATTTCTTTGCCGAATATAGGAACATCAGCTTTAATTCTGTTCACCATTTCTTTGCAGGCATCCATTGCTGCATTGCGATGAGGCGATGATACAAAAACAAAAAAACAAATCTCACCCACATTTACTAAACCTTCGCTATGCAAAATGTGAGTACAGGTAAGTTTATGTTTTAATAAAATTTCTATACGAATCTCAGCCATTTTTTTTATAGCCATTTCGTGGTATACAAAATAGTTTATTCCGGTAACAGTTTGGTTATTCTTTACATCTTCACGAACCTGTCCCAGAAAGATCTGATGTGCTCCGATATTTTTTTTTGAACTGTGCTTGGCAATACTTTTTGTAATCATCTCAGGTGTAATTGCTCCTTGATGAAAAAATATTGGTTCCTTTTTTTCTTCCGACATAGTCAACAAATTTATTCAATTCAGAATTCAATTTATAAAAAATATTTCTCCATTTTGTGGAGGAAGAAGGGAAGTGTTATCCTCCAGCAAATGGCGGCAGAAAGGCTATTTCATCTGTTTCACTCAATGAAATGTTTTTTGTAATGAGAGAACTGTTAACTGCAATTTGGTATTTATGATTTTGTAAGGAAGGAAATTTTTGATGAATACTTTTATTCAATTCATCAATATCGTTTACCGTTTCAATTTCGATGAATGAGTTTTTTGTGATGTCGGTTAATTCACCAAATAATAAAATTTTCATCAGCAAATAGTTTAAATTTTAGTGACTTTAATAATTTTTACCGGGCACGATTTCGCGGCAGTTTTATTTTGTTCTAATTCTTCGTCATTTACTTTTACGGTATGAAATCCTTTTCGGTCACGAGCTCCAAGCAGCACACTTTTTCCATCTTTTTTTGACATTGCCCATCGCTCGGGAGCATGCTCCACACAATAGTTACAGCCAATGCATTTTTCCCGTTGAAGTGTTATTACAATCATTCGGCAGCACTCACAAGTTTATATAATTTGTCGCTTTTGCGAATGGGCTTTTCCAATTTTATCGAACAAATATCACCTTTCACAGCTTGCGAAACAGCACCGTTTTGAGTATGAATTTCTTCTATTTTTGTTTCAATTAAACCTGTAGTTGGACCGGTGATGATAACAGCATCTCCAACTGATAAATTGTGTGCCTCGATTTGAAATTCAGCAACCCCAATTTTTGTAAAATATTTATTGCCTTTCCCAATATATACTTTTCGCATTTTGGCTTTCGACCCTGAGGTGTCGGTCCATTCGCCAAGTTCTTGTCCCAAATAATATCCGCTCCAAAATCCACGATTAAAAACCTGTTCCATTTTATCTTTCCAAACCTTTGCTTTTTCAGCAGTGAAAGTTCCTTCAAAATAAGCATCCGCAGCTTCACGATAACACTCGGTAACCGTTTTTACATATTCAGGACCTTTTCCTCTTCCTTCAATTTTTAAAACGGTAACGCCCGAATCAATTACCTGGTCAATAAATTCAATAGTACATAAATCTTGTGCCGACATGATATATTCATTGTCGATCTTTAATTCATAACCTTCTTCCTCATCGATAACTTTGTAGGTTCTGCGGCAATTTTGAATACATGCTCCACGATTTGCTGATGAATTATGTGTATGCAAACTCAAATAACATTTTCCTGAAACAGCCATGCACAAAGCGCCATGCACAAATATTTCAATTTCAATTAATCTTCCTGATGGACCTTTTATTTGTTCATGTTCGATGGCATCAGTGATTTTTTTTACTTGAGTTAAACTCAGTTCGCGAGCTAATACAATTGTATCACAAAAAAGAGAATAAAATTTTACGGTTTCAATGTTGGTCACATTTACTTGTGTGGAAATATGCACTTCCATTCCTACAGATCTTGCATAAGCGATTACAGCTTGATCGGCTGCAATGATGGCAGTGATGCCCGCATCTTTTGCAGCATTCACAATTGTTTTCACAACCGTTAAGTCGTGGTCGTAAATAATGGTGTTAAGGGTAATATATGTTCTTACATTGTGTTGCCTGCAAGTTTCAGCAACTTCTTTAATGTCTTCCAAGCCGAAATTCATTGTTGCTCGTGCGCGCATATTTAACTGCTCCACTCCGAAGTAAATCGAATTAGCGCCTCCTTGAATGGCAGCCATCATCGAGTCAAAGCCTCCGGCCGGTGCCATTATTTCTACGTTTTGTTTTTTCATGGATAAGTTTGCGAAGTTAAGAATTTGCAGGTTAGTTAAAAATCAACAGTCGAAATGCAAATTTGTTTATGTTTGAAAAAATAAATTGAAAACGTCAAATAATATATCTAACAAAAATAAATTGCCTAAAAAGCATGACAAAATGATGCTTACTCAAGCAGACATTTTTATTTTTTCAACAATAAAAAAAGCTGTCAACAATGGAAGTAAAAAAATTGTTGTTGATTGTTGCGATATAAAGAATTGGAAAGAAATTAAAAATAAAATTGATTCTTTAAAGGAGCATGAAATAAAGCCATTCGGAGTATTGTTAAACGATTTTATCAGCACTAAAAATTCTGATTTAAAGTTGTTCTCAAAGTTGAAATTAGGTTATCCTTCATTAAAAATTATTTATCGAATTGATGAAATAAATTATCATTTTGAAAACACTCAATCAGCACTAGATTTAGGTTTTGATTTTTTGTATTTGGAGAAAAAAAGTGTTCCGAAAAAAGTAATTAATTCACTCGAAAAACTTCATTACAGAAATAACGATAAAGTTGATAACGATGATCAACATCTTTTTTCAGAAATCAGAAAAAGCATCGATAAAATTGATACCGAATTATTAGAACTTTTATCAAAAAGAAATAAAGCAATTCAAAAGATTGGGGAAATAAAATCGGAAAATGATTTAAAGGTATTTCAACCAAAACGTTGGAAAATTATTTTAAGAGAAAGCTTTAAAGATGCCAAAAAATATGGCATTCACAAAGATGAACTTAAGAAAATATTAGAAGCAATTCATTTGGATGCGATAAAAATTCAACTCAAAATCTATTCTAAGAAAGTTGATGAAAAATAATTTTGTGGACAATAGACTTACTAATTGATATACAATTTAAAAAACTTAAGAAATCATTTATCTTTGAATATAAATTAACTATAAAAAGACAATGTCATCAACCGAGTTGATAAAGAAATTAGATGAAGCTATGCCTAGATTGCGTTCCCAGTTTGGCGTTGATGAGATTGGCTTGTTTGGTTCTCAGGTACGCAATGATGCAAAAGAAAACAGTGATATTGATGTTTTAGTAAAACTAAATGAACCAAGTTTTATAAAACTTGCAGCACTTTTAAATTATCTCGAAAATCTTTTTGGCAAAAAAGTAGATATCACAACCAAGCATAAAAATTTATCACCTCGTTTTTTAAAACAAATTGAAAACGAAATTATTTATGCTCATGGATAATCTTAAAAATGATATTCTATTTATCATCGAACATCTCAATGAAATCGAATCATATTTTGAAGAAATTAAACTTCCTACAGATTTCGTGAATTCAAAACAAGGCAAAGCATATTTCGATGCAATTCTCATGCATTTGCAGGTTACTGGCGAAGTGTTAAAAAAGATTTACAAAAATAATGAATCTGTTTTTCAAGTTCATTCTGATGTTCCATGGAATGAAATTATTCGATTGCGAGATTTAATTTCACACAACTATGATAAACTTGAACATGAAATCATTTTTGATATTTGTAAAAATAATTTGAATTCACTCAAAACTGTTCTTGTAAAAATTTCAAAAACTTTATAATTATTGATTAAAATCTTAATAAACAAACTCTCCGTTTGCCGATTTTAATGCTACAGATTTCTTTTCAGCATTTTCTACTCTTCCAATTATTCTTGCATCAATTTGATATGTTGAAGCAATTTTAATTAATGAATCTGCAGTTTTTTCATCTGTATAAAATTCTAAAAGGTTTCCCATATTAAACACTTTATACATTTCGTGCCAGCTGGTATTTGATTGTTGTTGGATCATTTCAAACAGCGGTGGAGTAGGGAAGATGTTATCTTTGATAATTTTCAATCCATTTACAAAATGTAAAACTTTTGTTTGTCCGCCACCGGTGCAATGAACCATTCCATGTATAGAAGAAAAATGTTCAGAGATAATTTCTTTGATCACCGGAGAAAATGTTCTTGTCGGAGAAAGCAACATTTTTCCAACAGTATGAGGATGATTTTCTAATTGATCAGTGAGTTTTAATTTTCCGGTATAAACCAATTCATCCGGCACATGCGGATCAAAACTTTCAGTAAATTTTTTATAGTCAGAGGAGAGCACATCATGACGAGCAAGAGTTAATCCATTGCTGCCCATTCCGGCATTGTATTCTTTTTCGTAAGAGGTTTTTCCAAAAGATGAAAATCCAACAATCACATCACCCGATTTGATGTTTGCATTATCAATTATTTGTGAACGTTTTAACCGTGCAGTAACTGTTGAGTCAACAATAATTGTTCTCACCAAATCGCCCACATCAGCAGTTTCGCCACCTGTTGAATGAATAGTAATTCCATGCTGTTTCAGCATTTCAATAAACTCTTCGGTGCCTTCAATAATGGTGGAAATAATTTCACCGGGAATTAAATTTTTATTTCTTCCGATGGTTGAAGAAATCGTAATATTTTCAAATGCTCCAACACAAAGAAGGTCATTTAAGTTCATTACAATGGCATCTTGTGCAATACTTTTCCAAACACTCAAGTCACCGGTTTCTTTCCAATAGAGGTAAGCTAAAGATGATTTTGTGCCGGCTCCATCCGCATGCATGATATTGCAAAAATTAGTATCGTTGCCTAAATAATCAGGAACAACTTTGCAAAATGCCTGAGGGAAAATTCCTTTATCAATATTCTTTATCGCAGCATGAACATCTTCTTTTTGAGAAGACACACCACGTTTCATGTATTTATCTGAAGTCATTTATCAACTAAATTTATTCGCAATATTAAGTGAAACTAAAGGCAAAGTGAATACTCGTAAAAAATAATATTAACACTAAAGAATCACACAACAACCTAGCCTGACGCAAAACGAGTTAAAATAATAATCACCGAACCAACTTCTGGAAGTCCTCGAGTCAGTTGTTAAATCTTCTATGTAAAATTTATTCAATGAAAAATCGTACTCATTAAATAGGCATAAGTTACTTCTACAAGTTAATCGAAAGTTTTTACTAACTCCAAACATCAAAGAAAAGTTATCCATCGATTTCGATACAACCCAATGATGAACATTGCTCGTATACCATTGTCCCTGTATCATATCTATAATTTCATCATAAGTTGTTTGATATTTTATATGATTGTAGGAAACGCCTGCTCTAAAACTTGCAATTTCTTTTCTTCCTTTATTATGAAAATTATACGAGAATGTAAAAGGAATTTCAAATCCGGTCGCTATTATCTGAAATTCATTACATACCAAACCGCCATCGAAATTTATCACACCGGTTCGTTCAAAGTATCTTATATCTATTGAAGTACTTACTTTTCTGTTAAAATTATAGATAGCTTTTATAAATAAACCATTGTCATATCCCGACAAGTTTTTGAGTTGTTTATCATTAATAAACATATGCGTGCCAAGATATCCCCCAGCTCCAAATTGAAACTTACTTATAGAATTTGTTGTGTCTTTGAGTAAAAAATTTTGTGCAGAAATATGATTTTGAAAAATGAACAGTGCTGTCAAAAAAAGTATGCGCACTTTCATTATTTTTTCTTTTTATAATCTGAATTCAATACCCTAAAAGTTGTTCTTCTGTTTTCCTGATGCTGCGCTTCGGTACATTCTACGCCATCTGCGCAATCATTTACAAGTTTACTTTCACCATAACCTACAGGCACTAAACGGTCTTTTGCAATATCATGTTGAACCAAATAATTCACACAACTTTCAGCACGCTTTTGCGAGAGTTTGATATTGTATTCGGCAGCAGCACGACTATCGGTATGTGACCCAATTTCAATCACAATTGTTGGATTGTTTTTTAAAATTGTGGTGAGCGAATCAAGCACTTTTTGCGCTTCAAGTCTCAGGTCATATTTATCCAGATCGTAGTAAATTCCTTTGAGTGTAAAATCAAAATCTTCAGCAGGTATCGGATCCAGAAAAAGTGTTAATTCAACAATCGAATCTTTGCTCATATTTTTACTCGAAATATTGATATCGGCACTCTTAAAATATTTTGGATTTGAAGCAGATAAATTAAGGAACTTATTTAATGGGAGCTCAGCATTAAACTCTCCGATAGCAGAGGTTTTTAAAGTGTATATCACAATTCCTTTTTCATCAGTTAAAGTTACTTGTGCTCCCGGTAAAACTGTATTCATTTCTCTATCGTATACTTTACCTTTTAATGCAAAAATAAATGGTTTAATGGTGATGGAATAAATGTCGTCATCGCCTTTTCCTCCATCTCTATTTGAACATAAATATCCAATAGGAAAAAGTGGATCAATAGCTTTATAACTTGTGTCGTTTATTTTTTTGTAATTTTTATAATTGAAACTGATTCCGAAATCATCACCACCTGAATTTATCGGAGATTGTAAATTTTCAGCTTTCTTAAAAGTTCCTGCCGAGTCTTGTGTTTTAAAAATATCCAATCCACCCATACCGATATTTCCTTTTGAAGAAAAGTAGATTACATTATTTTCATCTACATAAGGAAACAATTCATCTTCTTTAGTATTTACGCGGGAACCTAAGTTTACAGGCTTTCCCCATTTATCTTTAATATGGTCGTAGGTAACATAGTAAATATCTTTTTCACCAAAACCTCCATCCATATTGCTGGCAAAATACATTCGTTTTCCATCGACACTCATAGCAGGTTGACCAACAGAAAATGAATCGGAACAGAAGGGTAAAACTTGAGGATTTGACCATGCATTATTTTGAAAATAGGAAGTATATATTTTACAGCTTACACCTTTTCCATCTATCCCATTGCATTGTGTAAAATACATGGTTGTTGCTGTTGAGTCAAGCCAGGCGGCACCTTCGTTAAAATTTGTGTTAACGGTTCCTTTTAAATTTGTTTTCTTTCCCCAAACATTATTTTTATTTACGCTCTCAAAAATATCGGAACATTTTTGTCCTGTCCATTCAAAAATTTCATTTCCTGTTGATTCACTTCTTGATGATGACCAAACCAATTTATCGTTCACAAAAAAAGGCGAATAATCAGAGTATGGAGTGTTTAATTCATCCACATTTTTTATGGTATATTTTTTTGGATTTGCTTTCCAATTCTGAGCAATTGCACAGGTTTTCATTTCTCTTTCTGCATCTGCATTAGCAGGAACTTCAAATAAGTAATCATAAAATTGCCTTGATGCATCATCGTAGCGTTCAAAATTTTTCAGCAATAAACCGTAGGAGTATATAATTTTTGGGTCGGGATATTTTGCATTGATCACTTTTTCATACCAATCAATTGCTTTTTTAAAGTTATTGGATTTGCGATAACTTTCTGCAATCATAAAAAGCATTTTCTGTTTTTGTTCGTCAGTACGAACTCTTGTATAAAGCTTTTGGTAAAGGTTTGCAGCAGTATTGTATTTCTTTATATCGTAAGTATGTTGTGCTTTTAAAAGATCGAAATAGAGTTGTGTAACAGGAGGATTTTGTTGCGCAAAAACAACTTGAGCAGTTATGACGAATAGAAAGAAAAATAGTTTTCGGATAAGCATGATTAAGATTCAAATTAAACGAAAAAAAAGAGCATTTGTATTTGTTATAAAATAAAAAAGCCCCACAATGATTGTGAGGCTTTTTAAGAATTATTTTTTTAGTGGAGGTGAAGTATTCACTCCGGATTTAGAAGCCGCCTTGCTGCCTTTAGCACCACCTTGTTTACCGGTTTCATCTGTTTTAGAGCTATTACCGGAATCTTTCATTTCCTGTTTATTTTTAGGAATATATTTATTATCCAAAAGTTTAAATGTTGTTCTTCTATTCATCTGATGTTCTTCTTCAGTACATTTACGTTTTATCCAACTTCCTTCACAAGCACAATCGTTCACCAATTTGGTTTCACCGTATCCTTTTGCAATCAAACGTTCTGGGTCAATTCCTTTGCTCACAATAAAGTTAACAGCTGAATCTGCACGTCTTTGAGAGAGTCCCATATTATAAATTGAATCGCTTCGACAATCTGTATGAGATCCTAATTCTAATCTGATTTTAGGATAACGATTCATGAGTTGAACGATGGTGTCGAGAACTTCTTTTGAGCGTGCTCTAAGATCTGCTTTATCCAAATCGTAGTATATACCTTCAAGTGTAAAAATTGTTTCAAAATTAAATGGCTCAAGAATAAAATCCTGAACAAGATCTGTTGAAACTTCAAGCCCTTTTGTAGTTTGAAATTCTAACTTACTGTCATAATAATCTTCGTGTGCACCAAATAATTCGTAATCGGTTTTAGCTTTTAAAGGAATTTTATATGAACCCGCTTTATCTGTTTTAATGATCAATTTTATAGAGTCGAAACTATTGGTGATTGATAAAACAGTATTCGGTAAAATTTCTTTTGTGAATTTATCACGAGCAACTCCACTTAATGTAAACACAAGTGGTGTCATGTAAAATCTGTAAATATCATCTTGTCCTTTCCCGCCTTCACGATTTGATGCAAAATATCCGCTCTCTTTATCTTTAGATAATATAATACTAAAGTCGTCACCACCTGAATTTACAGGAGATTTCATGTTTATTGGATCGCTCCAATCAGTACCTGAACCTTTTGCATAAAAAATATCAACTCCACCTAATCCCATATGTCCGTTTGATGAAAAATAAAGTGTTCCATCTTCATGAATAAAAGGAAACATTTCATCACCTGCTGAATTAATTACCGGACCCAAATTAATTGGATCGCCCCATGATTTTGAGCGTTTGGTATAAGTCACATAATAAATATCTTTTCCTCCGTAACCACCAGGCATATCTGACGAAAAATAAAGTATTTGTCCATCTTTGGTTATAGATGGGTGGCCACAATTAAATGAATCGGAACTAAATGAAAGTGGAGCAGGATCACCCCATTCACTGCCTGTTGCTGCAGCCGAATAAATCCTGCAACTTTTACCTTTACCGTCTTTACCGCTACAAAGTGTATAATAAATGTTTGAAAATTTTGAATCGAAACAGGCTGTTCCGTCATTAAACGGACTGTTAATTTTATCCTTATCAAATAAAACCGGAATGCCCCATTTGATCAAATTCGGATTTCTTTTTTCAGGTATTTTATAATTCACGGCATATAAATCGGTGTATTGATTTCCTGTCCAACCATATATTTTTTTGCTTGCACCATTGTCTCTATCGGATGTAAAAATCACTTGATCTTTTTTATACCAGGCTGGTGCAAAATCACTCCATTTACTGTTTATGCCTTTTAAGTTTTCAATAAGGTAACGTGTTTTTTCGTTTTTCCATTTTAATGCATTCTCACAGCCTTTTATTTGTTTTTCGGCTTCAACTGCATTTGCAGGATTCGCTTTTTTATAGGCATTAAATTCAACAATCGCTTCGGTAAATTTCGAATTACCTTTTAAACTTTGAGCTAAATGTAATTCTGCTTCTGAATTTTTTGGATCAATCTTAACGGCTTTTCTGTACCAGTTCTCAGCGTTTTTGATATCATTTGATAAACGATAACATTCGGCAGTTTTAAAACAGGCTTCTTTTTTCTCTTCCTGGTTTTTTGTTTTGCTGTATACAGCTTTATAATTATCTCCGGCAACAAAAAACTCTTTCTTTGTGAAAGCTTCTCGGGCTGCTGCCATCGTTCCCTTTTTTGTTCCGCACGATTGCAGAAAAACAGCAAATATTGAAATTGAGAATATACTAAATAAGAAGAGTTTTTTCATTTTTTCAAGATAAATTGATAATTAAAAATAATATCAACAATAATAAAATTATTTAACGAATAAAAGTTCTCTGTATTTTGGGAGTTTCCAAAGGTCGTCTTCAATGATAAATTCAAGGGCGTCACTATGGTGTCTGATTACATCAAATAATGGTTTCACTTTATGGCAAAAAGCAAGGGCCGTTTTATGAGTATTTTGAGCATGATGTGCTTGCTCATTTTCGTGAATCATTTTTTCAACAGATGTGCTGATTAAATTTACATGTGTAGAAATTTGTTCGATGAATTTAAATTGAGCTTCGTACTTTTTCTTGTTGATGCCAATTGCTTTAAGTGATGCTACATTTTCGCTTAGTTTTTGCTGATACGACAAGGCTGCAGGGATAACATGTGATATTGCAAGTTGAGCCAAAAGTTTTGCTTCTATTTCAATTTTCTTCACATAATTTTCTTGCATAATTTCATAACGGGCATCAAGTTCGCGAGATGTAAAAATGCCATTTTTTTCAAACAAATCTTTTGAGTTTTTTGAGATATATGCATTCAATGCTTCAGGTGTTGTTTTTATGTTCGACAACCCTCTTTTTTTTGCTTCTTTTACCCACTCATCTCCATACCCATTTCCTTCAAATAAAATATTTTTTGAATCCTTCACATATTCTTTCAATACGGAAATAATTGCTTCTTCCTTCTTGTTTCCTTTCTTGATAAGTGCATCAACTTTAACTTTAAATTTATTAAGTTGATCAGCCATTATTGAGTTAAGAACGATCATTGCACTTGCGCTATTTGCTGCCGAACCAACTGCACGGAATTCGAATTTATTTCCTGTAAATGCAAATGGAGATGTTCTGTTTCTGTCGGTATTATCTAAAAGTATTTCAGGTATTTTATTGATATCTATTGATGATTTTGCGTTTGATGATTTGCTTTTTTTATTGTTGCTAAAATCATTTAATACATTGAAAAGTTGTGTGCCGATAAAAATTGACATGATAGCCGGAGGAGCTTCATTTGCCCCTAGTCTATGATCATTTCCTGCCGAAGCAATACTTGCTCTCATTAAATCAGCATGGTCGTGAACAGCTTTTATTGCATTGATAAAAAATGTTAGAAACTGCAAATTTGTTTCAGGTGTTTTTCCTGGAGAAAGTAAATTTACTCCTGTGTTTGTAATAAGCGACCAGTTATTATGTTTTCCCGATCCGTTTACTCCTGCAAATGGTTTCTCGTGAAGCAAAACTTTAAAGCCATGTTTTTGTGCGATTTTTTCCATTAAATCCATTAACAACTGATTGTGATCAATTGCTAAATTAACCTCTTCAAACATTGGCGCACATTCGAATTGTGAAGGTGCAACTTCATTATGACGAGTTTTTAACGGGATACCAAGTTTGTATGATTCAATTTCAAATTCAATCATGAAATCATAAACACGTGGAGGTATCGAACCAAAATAATGGTCTTCTAATTGTTGTCCTTTTTCAGGTGATAAACCGAGTAAAGTTCTTCCCGTTAACATCAAATCCGGACGGGCATTAAACAATGCTTCATCTACTAAAAAATATTCTTGCTCAATTCCTAAGGATATAAATGCCTTGGTAACTTTTTTATCAAAATAAGTAGAGCAAACATTAATCACGGCATTTTCAACTGCATGCAATGCTTTTAATAAGGGTGCTTTATAATCTAAAGCTTCGCCTGTATACGAAACAAAAATTGTTGGAATACATAAAGTTTTTCCATTTGCGCCTTCCATAATAAATGCCGGAGATGATGGATCCCATGCAGTGTAGCCACGCGCTTCAAAAGTGTTTCGTAAGCCACCGCTTGGGAAACTTGATGCGTCAGGTTCTTGTTGAACCAAAGCATTGCCACTAAACTTTTCTACTGATCTTCCATCTTCTGTGGGTTCAAAAAAAGCATCGTGTTTTTCGGCAGTTGCACCTGTTAATGGTTGAAACCAATGTGTATAATGTGATGCTCCTTTATTTAATGCCCAGCTTTTCATTCCTGATGCAACTTGATCAGCTATACTTCTGTCAATTTTACTTCCCTTTTTTATCGCATTATGAACAGCAAGATAGGCATCTTTTGAAAGGTAAGTTTTCATTGCATCATCATTAAAAACATTCATGTTAAAGTAGTCCGATACTTTTGCAGATGGTGCGGTAACATTAATGGTTTTGCGGTGTTGAACAGTTTCTAAAGCTTTAAAACGAAGAGTCGACATTGGTGGATATTAAGTTGTATGTAAGGAATAAATAATTATGCGGCAAAATATAGAATCCCATTTTCATTTCAAAATTTGAAGTGTGCACATTTCTGTTAATTGAGGTTGAAATGGGTGTGTGTTTTATTTGTGTTTTACACATCTTTAAATAAAGCAGTTTCTGATAAATCAAAACAAATCATTTCTCGCTAAATAAATTTTCAGTAGCTTTTCATAAGTCTCCCATGACGTTCCTATGACGTTCCTATGAAGCTCCTATGGAGTAAACATTTCGAATTGTTATTGTCAAAATGAACTAAATCGAGATATTTTAAATTAGATAAATTTTGTTAGTAACAATTATGAGATTGTAATTGAACTTCATTTTCTGTTTTGAATTTCTCCTTTCAAAAAAGGAAATTATTATAACGCGTGATACAGGTCGCACCTGACGGAGCTAAATGGAACGATTTTTTTTTCTACAAACAGGTCGCACCTGACGGAGCTAAATGGAACGATTTTTTTTTCTACAAACAGGTCGCTCCTGACGGAGCTTTATGGAACGAATACTTTTTCTACAAACAGGTCGCACCTGACGGAGCTAAATGGAACGAATTTTTTTTTCTACAAACAGGTCGCACCTGACGGAGCTAAATGGAACGATTTTTTTTTCTACAAACAGGTCGCTCCTGACGGAGCTTTATGGAACG
>CAIUEQ010000087.1 GCA_903898215.1 uncultured Bacteroidota bacterium
CATTTTACAGGTTCAACTGAAGTGTTTCAAAATATTTGGAAAACCATTGGAAACAATATTCATAAATACAAAACTTATCCGCGCATCGTTGGTGAAACCGGTGGTAAAGATTTTATCATGATCCATAAATCTGCTGATGTGGATGTTTGTAATACTGCAATTGTTCGTGGCTCATTTGAGTTTCAGGGACAAAAATGTTCGGCTGCATCTCGCGTATATATTCCTTCCAATTTATGGCCTGAATTAAAAGAAAAATTAGTAGCAACTATTAAAACAATTAAGGTTGGTCCGACTGAAGATTTTAGAAATTTTGTGAATGCTGTGATCGATGAAAAATCATTTGATAAATTGGCAAAATATATTGATGATGCTAAAAACGATAAAGCTTGTGAAATCATTGTTGGTGGAACTTACAACAAAACAAAGGGCTGGTTTATCGACCCTACAATTATTGTTGCAAGTGATCCAAAATACACAACCATGTGCGAAGAATTATTCGGTCCGGTTTTAACAGTTTATGTTTATGATGCAGAAAAATTTGAAGAAACTTTGGAGCTTGTAAATACCACTTCCGATTATGCATTAACAGGTGCCATTATTTCAAACGATAGATATTCGATTGATCTTGCAACTTGGAAATTACGTAATGCTGCCGGAAACTTTTACATCAATGACAAACCAACAGGTGCCGTTGTTGGACAGCAACCATTTGGCGGTGCAAGAGCAAGTGGAACAAACGATAAAGCTGGCTCGATGATTAATTTATTGCGTTGGGTTTCATTAAGAACAATTAAAGAAACTTTTGTTCCTCCAACAAGTTTTGAATATCCATTTTTGGGTGAAGAATAAAATAAACTTCTATTAAATAAAAAGCTACTCAATCGGGTAGCTTTTTTTATTGCTACGAATTGCTTTATATTCGTTAGCATAATTAAACATAATATTATGAATATTAAAGTAATTCTCGCAGCATTTATCTTGTCATTAACCTGCAGTGTTTTACATGCACAAGATCTTATTTACAAAAAAAACAAAGATGTTATTTTAGCTAAGATTCTTGAAATTGGTGTAGATGAAATTAAATATAAAGATTTTAAAAATATTGATGGACCAACTATATCAATTGCAAAGGTTGAACTTCTTAAAATAAAAATGGAAAGTGGAAAAGAAACCTATTTTACTGATGATATGACCAATTCAAATAACTATGCAGACAATAAAAAGAACGCCATTAAAATAGATTTCTTAGCTCCTATGTTTGGGCAATTCACTTTGGGTTACGAAAGAAGTTTAAAACCTGGTGCAAGTGTTGAATTTCAGCTTGGGTTAATTGGTTTGGGTGTTAATAATTATTCAAATTTTGGAGCATCTTGTAGTGGCGCTTTTGTAAGGGCGGGTTATAAATTTATTAAATCACCCGACTTTTATTTAAAAGGAATGCGTTACGCACATATCTTGAAAGGCTCTTATGTAAAACCCGAAATTACATTTGGTCAATGTACTGAAAATTATCCTGGAAAATCTTCTTATAACTATAGTACAGGAGGCACGACATACGCAACTGGTGCAAGTCAAAGTGTATCAATAGGCGCAATTATGCTCGATTTGGGTAAGCAATGGGTTATGAATGATTTTTTTATTGTTGATTATTTTGTAGGATTCGGTTACGGTTTCAATAGTAACAGTAAAGATCTTGCAAATACAAAATTTGATAACAGTATTTATTTTGGCAATAGTCATGCATTTCTAGGTCCTTATGGAGGTTTTCCTTTTGCATGGACATGTGGTTTAAAAGTAGGAATGCTAATTAAATAAACTTAAAAACATATATTGTTTAAAAGCTACTCAATCGGGTAGCTTTTTTTTATTTCATTGATTGATATATATCAAAAAATATTAATGAGAACATCAACGTTCAATTAAGATAAGTTCTATAAATTCGCCCAATAAATTAATAATATAGTTATGAAAAAAATAACACTAATAGGAATGGCTGCTTTAATGCTAGGCATTGGCACATTAAACACAGGTTGCATGGGTTCATGGAAACTAACAAGTAGTTTGTATTCTTGGAACAAAAGTGTTACAGGAAATAAATATATCAATAATGTTATTTTTTGGGTGTTCGGAAGTTTCCAAATATATTCAGTAACTTTATTTATAGATGGGATAATATTAAATCTGGTAGAATTTTGGACAGGTTCAAATCCAATGGCTATGAAACCCGGTGATAAAGAGCAACAAATTGTAAAAGGAAAAGACGGTAACAAATATGAAATCACTGCAACTCAAAACCGATTTGATATTTTGAGTTTGAACAATAAAAACAAAACTTCATTAATATATACTCCAATGAATCATACTTGGAATATGGATAAAAATGGTCTCGTTACAAAACTTGCAACTATTCATGAAGATATTAATAAAGTAGAAATTTTTAAAGCTGATGGTTCAGTGGCAATGATTGACATGAATGAAGCGCAGATGAATAAA
>CAIUEQ010000088.1 GCA_903898215.1 uncultured Bacteroidota bacterium
AGGTAAATTATATCAGCGATACTCAGCGAATTCATTTGCGAAACTCTGCGAGAAAGAAAAATATAAATTCAGAGAAAAGATAATATTAACTCATTTTTAAAATAAAATCTGTGCAATCTGTGGCATTTTTTTTCTCAAAAGAATGATGAATTCCGAACATGGAATAACGAAAGAAGAAGTGAAAACGCTTAACTTCATTATTCGAAATTCAACATTCAATGTTCGATATTCATTTAATTGCCTTACCTTTGGCGCTTCGTTTCGTGTATAACACAGACGTTTTAAACCATCAGAGTGTGCTGTTTCAAGCAAATAAAGTTGCCAGCCTTTCTTAATTATTAAAAATGAAATTCGAAGAATTAAATCTTATCGAGCCGATATTAAAGGCTCTAAAAAATGAAGGCTATGAAAAGCCTACACCCATTCAAGTTCAATCAATACCATCTATTTTAGAGAGAAGTGACTTATTAGGTTGCGCCCAAACAGGCACTGGAAAAACTGCAGCATTCGCTATTCCGATCATACAAATTTTACATTCAGATAGAGATATCGAAAGAGGACGTAAAAATATTAAAACATTAATCCTCACACCAACAAGAGAATTAGCTATTCAAATTGCTGAAAGTTTTGCAGCTTATGGAAAATTTGCAGGACTAAAACATCTGGTAATTTTTGGTGGAGTAAATCAACATTCTCAAGTGTTGGCGTTAAGAGCAGGAGTAGATATACTTGTTGCAACTCCCGGCCGATTGCTTGATTTAATGAATCAGGGTTTCGTTGATTTGAAACATATCAAAATATTTGTTCTTGATGAAGCCGATCGTATGTTAGACATGGGATTTGTTAATGATGTAAAAAAAGTAATAGCAAAATTACCACACAAACGTCAGTCGTTATTTTTCTCGGCAACCATGCCTCCGGTAATTGTTAAATTAGCTGATTCAATCTTGGTTAATCCGGTAAAAGTTTCTGTTACACCAGCATCAACAACTGCTGATACTGTTCAGCAATCTTTATATTTCGTTGATAAACCTAATAAAAAAGCATTGCTCATTCATGTACTAAAAGATAAAGCAATTGTAAGTGCACTGGTTTTTACCAGAACAAAACACGGTGCCGATAAAATTACGAAAGACTTGGTTGCAGCAGGAATAAAAGCAGCTGCAATTCATGGAAATAAATCTCAAAATGCAAGGCAAAATGCATTAAGCAATTTTAAAGGCGGACATTGCCGTGTGCTTGTGGCTACTGATATTGCTGCTAGAGGAATTGATGTGGATGATTTGACTCACGTGATAAATTTTGAGTTACCAAATGTTGCCGAAACTTATGTGCACCGAATTGGTAGAACAGGCAGAGCTGGACAAAGTGGTATAGCCTTATCGTTTTGCGATGCTGAAGAAAAAGTTGAGGACTTACGTGATATTCAAAAGTTAATTGGAAAAACAATTCCGGTTGTGGAAGAACATCCTTTTCCTATGATGGATTTCAATCCAACACCTTCTCCTAAAAAAGAACAAAGAGGTGGAGGAGGAAGACGTCCTTCAAATCCTCATCACTCATCTTCAAGTAATACTAAAAGGCCACAGGAAGGTAGACGACCATCTTCACCAAGTCATGCTAAAACTGAAAATTCTAACAGAACATTTGATAGCAGAAGACCACGACCAACTTCAACTAATCATGTTAAATCTGATAGTTCCAACAGAACACAAGATAGCAGACGACCTTCATCGCCAAGTCATGTAAAAACTGATAGTACAGGCCGAACTCAAGAAGGAAGAAAACGTCCTTCAACACCTCATCACGCGTCACCAAATACAGCTAGAAAAACACGTTATGGTGGTGGTGAAGAAAACAGAAACAGATATTAATTTCAGTTTGTCTTAAATTTTTTCTGCTTAAAATTATCAGAGGTAATATCTAGTTCAATACGTTCACGGTTAGGGAATATTTCCACTTTTCATATCTTGCACAAATCAATGCGGAAACTACTTTTCTTACTTTTCGTTTTACCCTCTCTGGCTTGGTGTCAGGGCGATACTGCCATTGTGAGTTTTAAAAAACTTTTCAAATGGAAACCTTTACCTTATGATGCTACCTACAATAACAAAGAGTTTGTAATGGATTCGATTTGGAATTCGGTAGAAGATAATGGCTATATAAAATATCGAGCAGAGATCAAACTCAAACCATCAAATCTTTATATTCCTAAGCATCTGGCTAAAAGATTCCTGAAAATGGATACCATCATGTTCAAAGAAAATGGAGATACATTACATGCTGATTTTTTTGCTTTAGGATATTTTGGAAGCATCAAAAATGTTTTTTGTTTTATTATAGAAAGACAGTTTGCCGGCAAATATTATCGCATGTCGGAAAAGTATTTATTCACCTTCGAAAAAAGATTCAAAATTATTGATAAGATCTTACTCTCACGTGAAATTCCTGGTGCCGCAAATATGGATAATTTTGATGTGTTCAACGATTCATTTAATGAATCAACTTGGTTTGAAGAAACACTAGGTATTATCCATGACGACATGACCATTCATATCGAAAATGAGATTGGAAAAATGACCAATTATAAAATAAAAGATAACGGTAAAATCGTAAAAAGATAAATTCAAATCCTTTAACGAAATATTCTATTAAACCTAAAATTAGGGAGGATAGAAATGCCCTTATAATTTGTACACAAAGTCCACTAATTATAAAGATGTAAAAGATACGAAACGTTTTGTGCCTTACATTTATTTTCTTGTTTGTGTATACATGTTAAGATAAATGATGCTTCTTTTTAACAAAACTTAAGAAGAATATTTAGTGTCTTGAAAAGGAAATTTATTCGTAACTTAGTGTTAAAAATACTTGACTCAGAAAATCTCTTTAAAACCTTAGCTTTGCCGCGTGAATTATTTACGTGCCGAAAACCTCTCCAAACATTATGGAGACCGAACATTATTTGAAAATATAACCATATCTGTTGAATACGGTCAGAAAACCGCTCTCATTGCAAAAAACGGAACAGGAAAAACAAGTTTGCTTAATATTTTAGCAGGAAAAGATATTCCCGACAGCGGAAATATTGTGATCAGCAAAGAGATTAGTATGGCTTTTTTAGAACAGGAACCTGCGATGATACCTACTTTTACTGTTTGGGAAACTCTATTTAGCGGCAATAATGAATTGCTAAATGCTGTTGCCGAATATGAAAAAGTTTTAGAAGAACAAGAGCATGATCATTCTGATGCATCCATGAATAAATTGCAGGAAGCCATGGAAAACATGGACAGACTGGAGGCATGGGATTATGAAGCTCGCGTAAAACAAATCCTTTCAAAACTTAATATTCATCACGTTGAACAAAAGGTTTCAACGCTTTCTGGTGGACAAAGAAAACGATTGGCATTGGCAAGTATTCTTATCCATAATCCCAATTTTATCATCATGGATGAGCCAACCAATCACTTGGATGTTCAAATGATTGAATGGCTTGAAGGATATTTGAAAACACAAGACGTTACGCTTTTAATTGTTACCCACGACAGATATTTTTTAGATAATGTTTGTAACGAAATAATCGAAATTGATAACGGGCAATTGTATCGTTACGCTGGAAATTATGCCTATTACGTAGAGAAAAAAGCAGACCGTGAATTTCGTGAAGGTCGTGAAATTGATAAGGCTAAAAATTTGATGCGTAAAGAGCTTGAATGGATGCGCAGGCAACCAAAGGCTCGTGGTACAAAGTCAAAATCACGTATTGATGCATATTATGACCTCAAAGAAATCGCATCAAAAAGAATCGACAATAAACAAGTTCAACTTGATATAAAAATGCAGCGAATGGGAGGAAAGATCCTTGAAGTGCATAGAATTAACAAATCTTACGGTGATTTTAAAATTGTAAATGATTTCTCTTATAAATTTAAACCCGGTGAAAGAATTGGGATTGTAGGGAAAAATGGAGTTGGAAAAAGTACTTTCCTAAATATGCTTTTAGGAATCGAACAACCTGATAACGGTCGTATCACAAAAGGCGAAACTATCACTTTCGGATATTACTCTCAAACCGGTTTGGAGATAAAAGATGATAGACGTGTGATTGATGTAGTGAAAGATATTGCCGAATATATCGAATTAAATAAAGGTGAAAAACTTACTGCATCGCAATTATTAAAGCGATTTCTTTTTGATGATAAACAACAATTCACTTATGTCTCAAAATTAAGTGGGGGAGAAAAACGCAGGTTGTTTTTACTCACCATCTTAATGAAAAACCCAAACTTCCTGATTTTGGATGAGCCTACCAACGACCTTGATATTGCTACGCTTAACGTGCTTGAAGATTTTCTGGCCGACTTTAAAGGTTGTATCATCATCGTTACCCACGACAGGTATTTTATGGATAAACTGGCTGAGCATTTATTTGTATTTGAAGGGGATGGAATTGTGAGAGATTTTAACGGAAACTATCAGGATTATTTAGATGAATTGGAAGAGTTGAAACTCGAACAAAAAACAGAAAGCAATAAAATCATTGAACAATCTCCAGTTAAAAATTCTTCTCAACAAATCAGAAAGCCTACCTTTAATGAACAGCGAGAATATGAATTACTCACCAAAGAAATAGAACAATTGGAAAGTAAAAAAGTGGAATTGGAAAGCTGCTTAAATGCAGGTTCCTCAAACCATGAAGAGCTTATAAATTGGGGTAAAGAGTTGCAGCAAACAAAAAGTATGTTAGATGAAAAAGGCTTGCGATGGCTCGAACTTGATGAAATTATTAATTAATTTCTTTTTTGCGAACCTTGCGAAAACCTTAGCGCCTTTGCGG
>CAIUEQ010000089.1 GCA_903898215.1 uncultured Bacteroidota bacterium
AACAGTGTTAGGTAAAGCTGGTGCTTCTCGCTGATTAGGTAGACGACCTAGAGTCCGAGGTGAAGTTACCAACCCTATCGATCACCCACACGGAGGTAAAACTCGCGGAGGTCGACCCTTAAAAAACATTTGAGGTAAATTAGTGGTTAGTAATACAAGTCACAAAAAACGTAAATTTGTTTGCATTAATTAGCAAAAAAAATTGCAAGTTGCTGATTCATGAACCTAAAAATAAATAATTATGCCTTTTTATCATCATTTGGGAAATATTCCCAATAAGCGTCACATACAATTTCGTAAGCCTGACGGAAATTTATATCAGGAAGAATTAATCTCCACAGAGGGATTCTCGAGCATGTATTCGCTCGTGTATCATGCCCATCCACCAACATTGGTGAAAGAAATTGGTAAAGAATATTCTATTGCTCCCAAAGCTGCAATTGAAAAGAATTTACAAAACCGTAGTTTTTTAACCTTCAATACAAAACCTGAAGATGATTATTTAAAAAGTCGCACCATACTTTTGTTTAATAATGATGTTTATTTGATTTCGGCAGCACCAAAAAAATCAATGACGGATTATTTTTTCAAAAATTCGGATGCTGATGAAGTAATATTCATTCATGAAGGAAGCGGAATTTTAAAAACCATTTACGGTAAAATAAATTTTGAGTATGGCGATTATTTAGTGATTCCAAGAGGCACTATTTACCAACTGCATTTTAACACTGAGAACAATCGTTTATTTATCACAGAGAGCTTCTCTCCTATTCGTCCGCCAAAACGATATATTAATAATTACGGACAATTTTTAGAACATTCACCTTATTGTGAAAGGGATATTAAGTTGCCCGAAAATCTTGAAACCAATGATGAAATGGGCGATTTTAAAGTCCTCATCAAAAAGGAAAACATGATATTTCCATATACTTATGGTTCTCATCCTTTTGATGCAATTGGTTGGGATGGATTTCAATATCCTTATGGATTTTCGATACATAATTATGAGCCAATAACTGGTCGTGTGCATATGCCACCTCCAATTCATCAAACTTTTGAAGGACATAATTTTGTGATCTGTTCATTTGTTCCTCGCATGTATGATTATCATCCGCAAGCAATTCCTGCACCTTATGCGCATAGCAACGTGGATAGTGATGAAGTCCTTTATTATGTAGCCGGAGATTTTATGAGTCGCAAACATGTTGAAAGGGGAATGATCAGTTTGCATCCAAAAGGAATTCCACACGGACCGCATCCCGGAACTATCGAAAAATCAATTGGGAAAACTGAGACTAAAGAATTAGCTGTTATGGTTGATCCGTTTCATCCTTTGCAAATAACTGAAGAAGCAATGAAAATGGAAGATCCGAATTATTATAAAACTTGGGTAGAATAATTGATGATTCGATAATTTGATGATGAAGAAATTAAGTGATGAGGTGATGAAAAAATTTTTATATTTTTGAAACATGAAAGTATTACTTGATATAAAAGAAAACAAAGCTGCATTTGTATTAGAACTTTTGAACAACCTTACGTTTGTAAAAGTTGAACCTTTATCTCCTTATAAAGAAGAAGTACTTAAAGGAATTAAAAAAGGTGTTGATGAGATCAATTCAATTAGAGCTGGAAAATTGAAAGGTATTTCTGCAAGAACATTACTCAATGAAATTTAACATAATAGCTACTCCTAATTTTAAAAAGGAACTTAAACGATTAGCTAAAAAGTATCCTTCATTAAAATTTGAGTTTACTGAATTAATTGGAAATCTTGAACAGAATCCGAAACAAGGAATTGAAATTGGAAATCATTGCTATAAAATACGAATAGCAATTGCCAGCAAAGGAAAAGGTAAATCAGGAGGAGGACGAGTAATTACTTTTGTTCAAATTGTTGAAAGTAATGTATTTCTTATTTCGATTTATGATAAGAGCGAACAAGAAACAATAACAGCGAAAGAATTATTGGAATTGGTTAGAGAAATTAAATAACTATATTATCAAAAAATGAATACACAAACAATAGAAAAAAAAGATTTCCTTCCATTGAATGGAACGGATTACATTGAATTATATGTTGGCAATGCAAAGCAAGCTGCACATTTTTATAAAACAGCATTTGGTTTTCAAAGTTTGGCTTATGCCGGACCGGAAACAGGAGTAAAAGATCGTGCATCGTATGTACTTGTTCAAAACAAAATGCGTTTGATGCTTACATCACCAATGCATTCCGATCATCCTATTTCTGAACATATCAGAAAACATGGTGATGGTGTGAAAGTTTTAGCATTAATAGTTGATGATGCATACGATGCTTATGAGCAAACCACAAAACGTGGTGGAATTTCATGCATGGAACCAAAAACTTTATCTGATAAAAATGGAGAAGTTCGATTGAGTGGAATAAAAACGTATGGCGAAGTAGAACATATTTTTGTTGAACGCAAAAATTATAACGGAGTTTTTATGCCCGGCTTTGTTGAATGGAAAAGCGCTTACAATCCAACAGAAACAGGTTTACTTTATGTAGATCATTGTGTAGGAAATGTAGATTGGAATGGAATGAATCCACGTGTTAAATTTTATGAAGAGGTAATGGGTTTTAATAATATTTTGTCATTTGATGATAATGATATTTCTACCGAATACTCTGCATTAATGAGTAAAGTAATGAGCAACGGAAATGGGTATGTAAAATTCCCTATTAACGAACCTGCTGTTGGGAAAAAGAAATCTCAGGTAGAAGAATACTTGGATTTTTATGAAGGTGAAGGAACACAACATATTGCTATTGCAACCAATGATATTGTTTCAACAGTAAAACAATTAATGGCTCGAGGAGTTGAATTTTTAAAAGTTCCAGCAAGTTATTATGAAGATTTGTTTGACCGTGTTGGAAAAATTGAAGAAGACATTGAACCATTAAAAGAACTTGGAATTTTAGTTGACCGTGATGACCAAGGATATTTATTGCAACTATTCAGCAAACCTGTTGAAGACCGTCCAACAATGTTCTTCGAAATTATTCAACGTAAAGGTGCAAAATCTTTTGGTAAAGGAAATTTCAAAGCATTGTTTGAAGCTTTAGAAAGAGAACAAGATATAAGAGGAAATTTATAATCTGTGTTTGTCACTTCGAGCGAAGTCGAGAAGAGAGAAGTCGAGAAGAGAGAAGTCGAGAAGAGAGAAGTCGAGAAGCGAGAAGCAAGATGAGAGAAATTTATATTAAGAGGCATGCAATTTTGTATGCCTCTTTTAATTTAAAGTACTTTAAAATTTTTCTTTGTGTACTTAGTGTCTGTTAATCAAAAAAAGCTTAGTGAACTTTGTGGTTAAAAAAATGCCAATCAGAGGCAAAATATTTTATTTCATCAAATCATAAAGTGTGGTAATCTTAAATTTCTTTTCTATTTCTGAAAACGATTTAGTTTCCTCAATTTTCAATATTTTTCCTTTGCCAGGAATTATATCAAAAAAGTTATCTGATAATTTAATTTCGTCATCATTTAATTGAATATATACATCTTTTGCAACTACGTCAGTTGAGATAGTAAAAGTATTTCCATCAATTTTTGTAAGTTTAAAAGAAGGTTTAGTCACCTTCAAATCTCCTTCTCTGGTAAAATAAAACTGTGAATTTGCCATTTCTAATTTCTCATCCGAAACGATATTACACGATAGCATAATTTCATTTCTGTTATATTTTTCAAACACTTGCTTTTCGAGAAGATAAATCATTTCAGAAGAGTTTGATGCAAAATGAATAAGAGATGAAGAAGATTCATTCCAAAGAATTTTCCCGTTTAGATCTAACAAACGAATTTCTAATTTCCCTGAAATGGTATTTAAATTATCTGAAACAAGATGAACTTCAATTCCGTTGTTTACTACTTTATAAGTAATCAATAAATTATTGAACAAACGTTTCGATTGGTAATACAAAGCTTTTCGATTGCCATAAAAATCAATTGCACTCCACGAAATAGATGGCCAACAATCATTCAACTGCCAAAACAATGAACCCATGCAATTTGGCTTCGCATTGCGATGAGCTTCAATTGCAGTTTTCATTCCGTTTGCTTGAACAAGTTGTGAAAGGAAAATGTACTTTTCAAAATCGTTTACAGGTTTGTATTCATCAAAAATTGCATTTTGGATATTTTCAAAACCATGTGCATTTTTTTGATGATTTTTGAATGCTTCATTTCCAAAATTCAAATCATCAGTTGTTACAAATTTTTTAATAGCATGAATTGAAGGCATACTTTGAGAACCGTATTCGCTCATAAACCTGCAAACCTTTTTTGTATAAGTTTCAAACTTTTCATTTCCCCACCAAACTCCCCAATAATGTGAATCTCCGCTGAGCAAACTTTCTTTATGCCCCCAACCGATTGATGGAGATGAAGGCCAAAATAAATTTGTTCTGTTTACATCATTCTCGGAAATTATTTCAGGAATTAAATTCTCAAAAAGATTGATATAATCGTTTCGCATTAACCCTGAATCGAGAGGAGAAATATGATATTGCTTTTGCCATCCCCAATTTTTCCATGCTTCATCAATTTCGTTATTGCCACACCAAAGTGCAAGACTAGGATGATTTCGTAAACGAATAACTTGTTGCTTAATTTCCTCTTTTACGTTTTCAAGAAAAAGAAAATCGCCAGGATACATAGCACCGGCAAACATAAAATCTTGCCAAACCAATATTCCATTTTCATCACATTGTTTATAAAACTCATCATCTGGATAAACTCCACCACCCCAAACTCTAAGCATATTCATATTGGCATCTGCAGCCGATTTAACAATATTTAGATAATCGGATTTAGTGACACGTGATGGCAATATATCCTGAGGAACATAATTTGAACCTTTCATAAAAACAGGAAATCCATTAAGCTTAAAATAAAATGATTCACCGATTTTATCTTTCTCCCTAATCAATTCAATTTTCCTAATTCCGATGTCTGCTATTTTTTGATCAAGTATCAAATTATTCTCAAGAAGTGTTGTGCTAAAGTGATATAGATTCTGTTCCCCGTATCCTTTGCACCACCATAATTTTGGATGATTTATCAAAAATGAAATTTTATAAATACTGTCACCTTTTTCAGGAAGAAAGTTTTTTGAAGCATAGTTGATTTTGGAATTTCCTGCATCAGAAATTTTTATCACAAACTCATGTTTAGCATCAGAATGAATTTGAAATTGAAAAGTTAATTCAGCTAAAGAGTCATTTAAAATATTTTGTTGCACATATTCATTTACGATTCTCCATTCATCAAAAAAACACAAATGAACTACCTTCCAAATACCACAGGTAACGAGCCTTGGCGCGAAATCCCAGCCATATTGAAATGCAGCTTTTCGTGTAAATACTCTTTCGTTGTCAGGAAGAGTATAAGGTAATTTCTTGGCTTCAATTTTCTCTCTTTTTACAGCTGATAAAAATTGAATCGTCAAAACATTTTTTCCTGGTTTCAAATATTTTTTCACATCAACCGACCAAGACCGAAACATATTATCAGCTTGCAAAATCAAATTCCCATTCAATAAAACTTTTGCATAGGTGTCGAGCCCATCAAATCTAATTTCGATATTCTTAGAATTTAATTCTTTAGACGAACAAATAAATTCTGTGCTGTATTCCCAATCTTCATTTTCTACCCATTGAATTAATTTTTCATTGTCGGCAAAAAACGGATCTGCAATTATTTTATTTTCAAACAAATCTGAATGCACCGAACCGGGCACTTTTGCTGGCATCCACATATCTTTCCCTATTTGCTTAAACAGCCAATTCGAGTTTAATTCTCTTTCGCTATGTTGAGCAAAAACTACAAGAGGTAAAAACAAAAAGAAAAAATATTTGACTTTATTCATTTGCGGAAATTAATTTTTTAATCAATTTGATTTCTTCCAAATCAGCATTTTCAGAATTGTTTATTAATGCTGAAGTATGAAAATATATTGCCTGAGTTTTGTTTCTCAACTCCAAAACATTTTCACTTCTCACAACTCCACCCGGCATAATTGTAATGCTGTCTTTTGTTTGTTTAATTAAATTTGAAATGAGTTGTGAACCATCAATTGCTTTTTCATTTTTGCCTGAAGTTAAGAGCGTTTCAAAACCACATCCAATAATTTCCTCTAATGATTTAAATACATTTTCAACTTCATCAAATGCTTTGTGAAAGGTGCATTTTAAAGGATACGCCAGCTGAACCAGCATTTTATTTCTTTCAATATCGATTTCGTTTTTATCTGTAAGTAATCCAAAAACAAAACCATTCACTCCTAATTTTTTTATACGAATGATATCTTGTTTCATTTTTTCAAATTCATCATCTGAATAAAAAAAATTGCCACCTCGTTCTCTTATCATCACATTTAAATCAATTGATATGGTTTCTCTAACTTGTTGTATCAAACTATATGAGGGTGTTGTTCCTCCAAGCTGCTGATTCTCGCAAAGCTCAATTCTATCAGCACCTCCAAGCTGAGCATTTATTACCGATTGAAAATTAAAGCATGCTATTTCGAGTTTTGACATTGATGCTATTTTAAAGAATAATCAGAATCCACCATTTTGTTTCCGGTGTTGTCGTTTACTGCATAATTAAATCCTGATTGTAAACAATAAGCTCCGTATTCGCCTTTTTTATTGAGTGCGATAAAACCAACTTGAATATCTTTAAGATTTTTATTTCGTAATAATTGTAATTTCATAATTCGTTCAACAGCCAGCTTGCATGCATCTTTCGGAGAATTTCCATGACGCATTAATTCAACAACCAAATGACTTCCTGCAATTCGAATCACTTCTTCACCATGACCGGTTGCTGTTGCTGCACCAATTTCATTATCGACATACAAACCGGCACCAATAATTGGAGAGTCGCCAACACGACCGTGCATCTTATATGCCATTCCACTTGTAGTACATGCACCCGAAAGATTTCCGGCACTATCCATTGCAATCATTCCAATGGTATCATGATTTTCGATATTTACAACAGGCTTATAATCATTTTTCTTCAGCCATTCTTTCCATTCATTTTTTGTTTGTTCGTTCATGAAAGATTCTTTTTTGAATCCTTGAGAAAGTGCAAATTGCAATGCTCCATCGCCCACCAACATCACATGTGGTGTTTTTTCCATCACTGCTCTGGCAACAGAAATTGGATGTGAAATATATTCGAGTGATGCCACCGAACCTATATTTGAAAGTTCATCCATGATACATGCATCGAGTGTAACACGACCATCACGATCTGGTCTGCCACCAAGTCCGACAGTGCGTTGCATTGGATCTCCTTCAGGAACTTTTACACCAGCTTCAACAGCATCTAAAGCACGACCATTGTTTTTCAAAACTTCCCATGCTGCTTCATTTGCTTTCAAACCAAAATTCCATGTTGATAAAACAATCGGTTTATTTTTGGGTGATAAAATTAAATCAAATTCATTTTTTGAAAATACATTTAAAGGCACAGCTGCAGCACCAAGTGCCGAAAGTTTAATAAAATCTCTTCTTGATTTTTTCATTTATCTAATACTAATTTCATCTATAAATAACCATGCATTTTCACCTGCACCGGGCATTCCTTCAACAATTTTCCCAAAACACTCAGCAACAATTTTTACAAATCTCGATTCATGTTTGTCAAAATGAATATTAATTTTTCCTTCCGACTTTTGTATATCATCCGCATTAAGAATTGCAATTTTTGTAAAATTAATTCCATCGATTGAACTGTAAACTAAAATCTGTTTTGGTAAATATATCCAACTTTCTTTTTTGTTTACAGCTTGAAAATTAATTTCTGAGAACGATTCATCTTTACCCAAATCAATCAATGCTTCCATATCCTTTCCACTCCAGCCAAGCCAGTTAAAGCCATGTTTGGCTTGGTCTCCATTGATTCCATCTACTAATGTAAAAGCACCATCGCCTTTATAATATTCAGATGGAGGATTTTTTAATTCAATCTTTTTTCCGGTTGTTAAACTAAAATTAAATTTTCTTTCTATAGGATTTCCTTTCAATATTCCATTTTCAAAATATGCTGCTTTGATGGTTTGAGATTTACCAATTAAAATTGGTGATGTATATTTCAATGAGTTCAATTCGGGGAGAGTTCCGTCAACAGTATACCGAATACCAGATTGATCAAAAGGAGTTGAAATTTCTAACTTCAATCCATTATTTTCATCAATGGCCTTTACTGTTGTTTTCAATTCAAATATAGATCTTGCATAACTGATATGAAGAGAATCGAGCAATACAAAATGCTGCGTTAATCTTCGAACAAAATTATTGTAATTTCTGTCAGATTTTTTGCTCCACAATACTTCAGCCAAAGCTGTCATTCGTGGCATCGACATGTATTCAACATATTCAGGAGTTGCAATATATTCTGTCCACACATTTCCTTGCGCACCTAATATATAAGTAGATTCATCAACAGTTAACGTATCCGGAGTTGGTTCGTATAAATAAGTTTTCTCAACTGTTGTATAACCACCAATTGCTAAAGGTTCGTTTTGAGGGTTGCCTTGGTAATGGTCGAAATAACAATATCCTCCGGGTGTCATCACTACTTGATGTTTTTGCTTGGCTGCAGCAATTCCACCATCAATACCACGCCAACTCATCACTGCAGCATTTGGAGCTAAACCGCCTTCCAAAATTTCATCCCATCCAATAATTTGTCGGCCTTTTGAGTTTACAAATTTTTCGATTCTTCTGATAAAATAACTTTGCAATTCGTGTTCATCTTTTAAGTTTTCTCTCTTAATTATTTGTTTACACAAATCCGATTTTACCCATTCTTCTTTTGGAACTTCATCACCACCGATATGAATATATTTAGAAGGAAAAAGATCAATCACTTCCGTTAAAACATTTTCCAAAAATTGAAATGTTTCATCTGAAGGGCAATACACATTATTTTCTACACCCCAGCTCATACCAACATCAACAGTCTTCCCTGAGCAAGAATATTCGGGATATGAAGACAAAGCTGCAAGTGAATGTCCGGGCATTTCAATTTCTGGAACGATCGTTACGTGCCTAAGGTTTGCATAATTCACAATTTCACGAATGTCATCCTGAGTATAAAATCCACCATATTTTATCGTATCAAATTTATTATCAGCATACGCACCAACCATCGAACCTTTTCGCCATGCACCAATTTCGGTAAGCTTTGGATATTTTTTTATTTCAATTCTCCATCCCTGATCATCGGTTAAATGCCAATGAAAAACATTCATTTTATACATTGCAATGCAATCGATATATTTTTTAATGAATTCTTTTGGAAAGAAATGTCGGCTTACATCAAGATGCATTCCTCGCCATGAATAACGTGGTTTATCAGAAATTTCAACACAGGGTATTTTTATAGAATTTGATTTATTAATACCAATCAATTGTAGCAATGTTTGGATACCATAAAATATTCCTTCTGGATTTGGTGCTGAAATATTTACGTTATTTTTTGTGATAGATAAATTATAGGAAGAAGTTTTTGTTTCAATATTTGAGTTGAGATGAACATAAATATGTTTTGCTGATTTATTTTTTTTATCTGAAAATTTCAAATCGAATCCTGTTCTGATTTTTAATTGTTCAACTAAGTATTTTGATTCGAATGATTTTTTATCCGTTGAGAAAACAAAAGTTGATTTATCAAGAACGAAACTGTCGATTGAAACGTTAACAATTGAAGGGATTGGAATCAATGGCAATTGGGCAATTGCAAAGAATCTAAAATGAATAATGAACAATACAATTAAAACTTTTTTCATACCTAATTGATAATTCCAAACGTATCAAATAAAGGTGAAACAAAAAAGTAAAATCAAGTTTTATGAAATCGGTAAAAGTTACCGCAACAAATAAATTTATTAGATTAATTTTGATGAAAATTTAATTTACATTGTTATGGCAAATGAAGGCTTTAAACAATTACGCGAAAAATATCTCTTATCTGAAAATCGATTTTTAGAAGGTCCACGATCGCGAAGAAGGGAATTTTTATTTCTGATAAAAGTGATGCGGGAATTTATCAGAGGACTACGGAAATTGCATTTTATTGGTCCATGTGTGACGGTATTTGGTAGTGCACGATTTAAAGAAGACCACCCCTTTTACATCAAAGCGATGGAAGTTGGAAAAGCCATAAGCAATCTTGGACTTACAGTTTTAACAGGCGGAGGCCCCGGAATTATGGAAGCAGCAAATCGTGGTGCTTTTGAAAATGGAGGACGATCAGTTGGATGTAATATTGTATTGCCTCACGAGCAAAAAGAAAATCCTTATGTACAAAAATCTGTTGGTTTCAGATACTTTTTTGTTCGTAAAATCTTATTGGTAAAATATTCCTATGCATTTATTTGTATGCCAGGTGGAATGGGAACCATGGATGAAATGTTTGAAGCGCTAACACTCATTCAGACAGGGAAAATAAAAAACTTTCCTGTTATCCTTTTTGGAATAGACTATTGGAAAAAGTTAACTGAATTGTTAAATGATATGGTTGTGAATGAAACAATTTCTGCTGAAGATCTTAAACTTTTATTAATTACAGATTCGGTTGAAGAAATGACAAATCATATTCGTAAAAATGCCATTGAAGAATTTGGATTAAAAAAAGGGAAACACCTAAAACCATTGAAATGGTTAGGTGAATATCTTTACTGGAAAAAGGATTGATATTTTTTATTTAGAAGTTAAAGCCCCTGCATACATTTTTTCTTTCAATGCTTTGATGTTTTCATCTGCAATATATTCATCGTAAGACATGCGTTTATCGATTATCCCTTTAGGTGTAATTTCGATTACCCTGTTGGCGATTGTTTGTACAAATTCATGATCATGAGAAGTGAATAGCGCAATATGTTTCCACTCATTTAAGGCATTGTTAAAACCTGTAATTGTTTCCAAATCGAGATGATTAGTAGGCTCATCCAATATCAAACAATTGGCGTTGGTAAGCATCATACGTGAAATCATACAACGAACTTTTTCTCCTCCACTCAACACGTTTGATTGTTTAAAAACTTCATCACCTGAAAACAACATCTTGCCTAAAAAACCACGTATATAAGTTTCATCTTTTTCTACTGAATATTGACGTAACCAATCAATCAAATTATAATCTGAATCAAAAAACTTAGCGTTCTCATTTGGTAAATACGAACGAGTTATAGTTTGTCCCCAAACAAAAGTTCCTTTATCGGCAGTATCATTTCCCATCAGTATTTCGAAGAAAGCAGAAATAGCTAAATGTTCTTTTGAAAGCACAACAACTTTATCACCTTTATCAAGAGCAAAAGAAATATCATCAAATAATTTCACCCCTTCAGCAGATGTTTTTGAAAGTCCTTCCACTCTTAAAATCTGATCTCCGCAATCTCTATCCGGTTTAAAAATAATGCCCGGATATTTTCTGGTGGATGCTTTAATTTCATCCACAACTAATTTTTCCAATAATTTTTTCCTGCTAGTTGCTTGTCGGGATTTTGAGGCATTTGCACTAAATCTTTCAATAAAATCCTGCAACTCTTTTCTCTTATCCTCCGTTTTTTTATTTTGATCAGAACGCTGACGTAAAGCAAGCTGACTGCTTTGATACCAGAAAGAATAGTTTCCTGAATAAAGAGAAATTTTCCCAAAATCAATATCAGCAACATGCGTACAAACAGCATCTAAAAAATGTCGATCATGGGAAACTACGATCACGGTATTTTGAAAATCTGCTAAATAATTTTCTAGCCAGGTAATTGTTTCAACATCCAAATCATTTGTTGGCTCATCCAATAATAAAATATCAGGATTACCAAAAATAGCCTGAGCAAGCAATACACGAACTTTTTCTTTTCCGTTAAGCTCACTCATTTTTTTCTCATGATAGTTTTCCTTCACACCCAAATCGCTCAATAAATTTGCGGCATCACTTTCAGCATTCCATCCTTCCATTTCTGCAAAAAGATGTTCAAGGTCTGCAACTTTTTCACCATCAGCATCACTAAAATCGGGTTTTGCGTAGATAGCATTTTTCTCATGCATGATTTCCCACAAACGCTTATTTCCCATCATCACCGTTTCTAAAACCTGGTACTCATCAAATTCATGGTGATCTTGTTTGAGAACACTTAGGCGTTCGCCAGGTGTGATAGAAACATTTCCTGAAGAAGCATCAATATCTCCGGAAAGTATTTTTAAAAAAGTAGACTTACCGGCACCATTCGCGCCAATAATGCCATAGCAATTACCGGGAGTGAATTTTACATTCACCTCTTCAAACAACACACGCTTACCATAACGTAAGGAAAGATTTGCAACAGATATCATGGGAAAAAATTTGAGGGTGCGAAAGTAGGTGAAAAGAAGTGATTTTACAGATTGGGTATTTTTAAAACTTGACTTTGCATTCTTTGCGATTTTTCCTTAGCTCACTTTGCGGTTGTTTTTTTACCGCTATGGTCGCAAAGGTTGCGCAATGTTCGCAATGAAATATTATTGGACAACCTTATCAATTCTAAAATAAAAAATGAATATTTTTACCGCATATAAAAAATGAAATTAACTTATACATTAGAACAAATAAATGCTGCAGCAATGCAAAGCATCAAGTCATCAAATAACCGAAAAATATGGTCATTTGAAGGAGAAATGGGTGCGGGGAAAACCACAATAATAAAAGCAATTTGTCATACTCTCGGAGTAATTGATGAAGTATCGAGCCCTACTTTTTCATTGGTAAATGAATATAAAACCAAAGATGGAAAAACTATTTACCATTTTGATTTTTACAGGATAAAAAACATCGAAGAAGTTTATGATATTGGCTATGAAGATTATTTTTTCAGTGGAAATATTTGCCTGATCGAGTGGCCAGAAAAAATTAAAGAGCTGCTTAAAGAAGAAGATGTTTATAAAATAAAAATTGAAAAGGTGGGTGATGATGGAAGAGAGGCAACTTTTTTATAACTCTTTCAAAATTCTTAAATGCGTTGGCAAATAATTATTGATACGGTTTTGTAAAACTTTTACCCAACCAATGCCAAGTCCTTCGTACTTTAATAAATAGATTCCTTGCTCATATTTATTATTCAAAATCAAGGTGTCTTTCCTTAAAAATTTTATCGCTTCCTCTTTTGTGATATCAATACTTTTAACATCTTTTGATAAGGCATTTGATAGTGCGAGATAATGCGAAGGAATCAATTTATCTTTCATCATTTCGCCCATCAAAATTCCTGCATTTTTCAAATGAAGATATTTTGCCAGAATGGATAAATTTTTTATTTGACTTTTCCTTATTGCATGAATATTTTTATTCCATTCGATAAATTCAAATTCATCAGGTTTATTAAGCCAAATTTTAATTTCATCTAAATTTTTACGTTGTACGAAAGTAAGTTTTTGCTCTCTGTACTTTGGAGTAACATTGATATCGGCAGGCTTTTGTAAAACTGTAATAAATAATCCCTCACCTTTTACTTTGTGGGGAAAGAATCGGTATGCGTTAATTTGTTGCTTCTCGACTACGCTCGAAGTGACAGATGATTTGATAATTTGATGATTTTCATTTGTGTCAATTTTTATATTCAACAAACCAAATTCATTCATCATCCATGCTACATTTTCTTCATTTTCTTTTTTGTTGAATGTGCAGGTTGAGTAGATCAAAAAACCACCCGGTTTTAAGGCAGGCAAAACATCTTCGATAATTCGCTGTTGTCTGCCTGCACATAATTGAACATTATTTTCGCTCCATTCAGAAATTGCATTTTTATCTTTACGGAACATCCCTTCACCACTGCAAGGAGCATCAACTAAAATAATATCAAAAAAAGTTGTCAAGGATGAAAAATCTTTAGGATCATTATTGCTGATCAATACATTTGGTTGCCCCCAACGCATCATATTTTCATCCAAAACATCTACTCGCGAGCGAATAATTTCATTACTCACCAGTAAATCATTCTCGCTTAACAAACTATTAATTAAAGTGCTTTTCCCACCGGGTGCTGCACATAAATCTAATACTTTTAAAGGTTGGTCAATTTGAGATAGCACTGTTTTTAAAACATGATTTAAAAACATAGATGAGCTTTCCTGCACATAATATGCTCCGGCATGAAACAGAGGATCGGCAATGAATGAAGGTCTTAGTTTTAAATATCGTCCTTCATCACACCATTCAACTTTTTCTTCTTCTTCAAAAACAGTTGATGGTTTAAAAGGGTTTTTCCTAACAGAAGTAATAGGTTCTTTTTCTAGTGCTAAAAAAAAAGATTCAGACTCTGCGTCAAGCAAAATCCGAATCTCTTCTTTAAATTTTTCAGGGAGTATTATCACTCCGCTAACTTACAAAGTCTTGCCTAAAAAACTTGTAAATTCATTTTTTAAATCTTTATAAATTTTTTCAAACGTATCCATCTGATCACGTAAGCCCGGATGATCAACTGCAAAACGGTGATCACTAGCAACTGGATTTGCCTCAACTTGCGCAGCTAAGCTATTTTCATATTGTTTAATGTCGTGTCTTAATTCATCGATTACTTCATTTTGACGAATAAATTGGTTTTGAAAATGCTCAACATGTGCGGCCACATCAGTTGAATTATTTGCTTTTATTACTTCTCCAAGCCTCTTATTAAACGATTGGATTTCGTCTTTATCAAATGCTAATTTGTTAAGCCACTCGATGTGTTCAGAGTGTAAGTCGGAAATATGTGTTTTAGCTTCCATCGGATTAAGTTATTTTTCTATTCGAAAGTACTATTAAATTCAACTTTCCAAAATGATATTCATCATAACTAAAAAAAAACTTAAAAATACGTGATATAGCCCTATTTGATATATCATTTCATCATTTTTCTTATATTTACACCCCAAAATAAAATCAAAAATTATGAGCAGAAAAAATCTGACTATTATTTTAATCGCATTAGCAATGTTACCTGCATTTGCATTTGCAAAAGACGGCTATGAAATCACAATAAAAATCAATGGCTATAAGAACCAGAAAATTCTACTAGGAAATTATTATGGTGATAAACAATATGTAAAAGACAGTGCAGTTACTGATGCTTCAGGAAAGGTTGTATTTAAAGGAAAAGATAAACTTCCAGGAGGGATATATTTAATTGCTACTTTCGATAAAAGGTTACTTTTTGACTTTGTTGTAACAGAGCAAATCTTTTCATTAGAAACTGATACAATAGATTATCAGGCTCACATGAAAGTAAAAGATTCGCCAGAAAACGAGTTATTTTTTGCTTATTCAAAATTCACAACTAAAATGGCTGTGGAAGCTACTGAAATAGAGAAAAAAATGAAAACTGCTCGAATCACTAAAGATACTGCTAGCGAAAGAAAATATAAAGAAGAGTTGATGAGTTATGATCAACGCGTTCAGGATTACAGAAAAGACGTTATAAAAAAACAACCGACTTTTTTGATGTCGAAATTATTTAAGATCATGGAAGATGTTTATGTTCCTCCTGCACCAACATTGCCAAACGGTAAAAAGGACAGCATGTTTCAATACTATTATTATCGTGACCACTACTTTGATAATTTTGATTTTACTGACGACCGCATTGTTTACACTCCGGTGTTTCATCCTAAAATAGAATCGTATATTACTAAACTCACTTTGCAAATACCTGATTCAATCAACAAAGCGGCTGACTTTATTGTAACTAAATCATTGCCTAGTAGAGAAATTTCAAAGTATGTGATCTATTGGATTACCAATCATTATGAAACTTCCGAATACATGGGAATGGATGCTGTTTTTGTTCATATGGCGTTAACTTATTATTCAGATAAAAAACTTACCTATTGGTTGGATGATGCTTTACGTTTTAAAATTATTGACCGTGCTCAAACACTGGATTATAATATTCTTGGTAAAAAGGGGCAAAACCTTACCATGCCCGACACCAGTGGAAATTACCAATCATTATATAATATAAAAGCCGATTATACAGTTTTATTATTTTGGGATGCAAACTGCGGAAGATGTAAAGAAGAAATTCCTAAAATTTTAGATCTTTATAAAGAACAAAATTCGAAAGTAAATTTAAGCGGAACAAAAAAGATGGAAGTGTTTGGAGTTGGAATGACACCTGAACCGAAAGATTGGAAAAAATATATTCGTGAACATAAACTTCCATGGATAAATGTTGATGACCCGAATCATGAAAGTAACTTTCGTAAGTTTTATGATGTATACAGTACGCCTGTGATTTATTTACTTGACGAGAATAAAAAGATAGTTGCAAAACGTTTATCTGTTGACCAACTGAAGGATTTTATTGAAAAAGGCGTTAAATAATATTAAGATAAAAAAAGATAATTTGCAGGTTCAAAAATTCAACTTTTTGAACCTGTTTTATTTAATGATATGAACAAAATATTTCTCATTATCAAACGTGAATATTTATCACGCGTTCGCAAAAAATCATTCATCGTAATGACCATTTTAGCACCTATGCTTGTGGTATTCTTCTATGGCTTAATTTTTTACTTTGCATTAAATAAAGACATTGGTGAAAGTCAGAAAAAAATTTATGTAAGCGATGAAACAGGAACTTTCGTTGGCAAACTTCACAATACAAAATTATATGAATTTACTTTTGGAACGGCAACATCAAATGAAGCAAAAAACATCATAGAGGAAGATCATTTCTATGCAGTTCTCATCATTCCAAAAAATGATCCTTCAAATAATAAAATAGAATTATTCTACAAGGAACAACCAGGTATCGGAACGATAAATTATATTGAGAATCAATTACAGCAGGAAATAAAAAACATCAAACTCACTGCCTATAATATTAACCCGAAAGTAATTGATGACATCAATAATACTAAAGTATCAATAGCATCAGTAAAAATAACATCTGCAGGTTTAGAATCAAGTGACAGTTTGGTTTCAACTGCTATTGGCTTTGCCGGTGCATTTTTAATTTACATGTTTATTTTCCTTTACGGAGTTCAAATCATGCAAGGTATAATTGAAGAAAAAACTAACAGAATTGTTGAAGTTTTAATATCATCTGTAAAACCATTTGAATTAATGATGGGAAAAATCATTGGCATTGCCATGGTGGGTTTAACACAGTTTGTTATTTGGTTATTACTCATTTTGATTTTTGGGGCATCAACATCGGGACTCATTATTTCAAATCTACATTTAGGAGCTGAATCAGCACAAACGATACATCAAAATTCTGCTCAATCAGGTAACGATATCAGCTCATTTATTTTTGCACTTCAACATGTTAATTATGTGCTTATTCTTGGAATGTTTTTATTCTATTTTATAGGTGGCTATTTATTTTATGGTGCTTTATTCGCTGCTGTTGGATCAGCAATTGATAATGAAACCGACAAGCAACAATTTATGTTACCAATTACACTACCACTAGTTTTCGGTTTTATTCTTGCTCAAAGTGCAGTAACCGCAAATCCAAATAGTAGCTTGGCTTTCTGGCTTTCTATCATTCCTTTTACATCACCGGTTACGATGATGGTCAGACTACCATTTGGAGTGCCAACCTGGGAAATCATCCTTTCAATCATTTGCATGATTGCAGGTTTTATTTTTACCGTTTGGATGGCTTCTCGCATTTATAGAATTGGAATTTTAATGTACGGAAAAAAACCAACTTACAAAGAAATTGGTAAATGGATTTTTTATAAAAATTAATTCGATGACGCAACGAATTATCAAACTATTCTCATAAAAAATATTCCTCATTTAAAGATTTTAATTTTTCTTGACAGATATTGTAAGGCAATATGTTACCTACCAAAACCTTCAATCAACAAACCATAAACTATAAACTCTTCAAACAAATTCCTTAAATTGCGCCCACAATAATGATTTATGAGTGCCGACAGATTTAAATTAATAACAGTTGAAAGTGATTTTGGAGCCGGCAAAAAAGGTGCTGCTTTAGGTCCCCAAGCATTAATTAACGAATTGCGCAGTCAGCAATTTCAAGCAATAGATATATATAATTATTTGCGACTAGCACCTAATGAAATACCTGCTAGTACTGACACTCCTTATGGGAAAAACATTGAGAACATTACAAGTTTTCAATTAAAAATTTGTGAAAATATTTCAGAAACACTTCGTTTAAATAAAATACCTTTTATTATTTCCGGAGACCATAGCAGTGCAAATGCATTAATTTCTGGAGTGAAAGATGTGTATGCAAACAGCCGAATTGGAGTAATTTGGATTGATGCTCATGCTGATTTACACAGTCCTTATACAACGCCTTCAGGAAATATTCACGGAATGCCAATTGCAGCGTTGATGGGACAGGATCATCGCGAAATGGGAAAAAATGAGCCTAAGGAAATTACCAAAAAACTTTGGGATACATTAAAAAAACTTGGTCGCAGACGCATTTCTCCAAAAGTTCAAGCAAACGATCTTGTATTTATTTCATTGCGAAGTACAGAAGCTGAAGAAGAAAAAATTATTGCGAAGGAAAACATCAAAGTATTTAATCCTGCCGACATAAAAAATATTGGAATTCAAGAAGTAACTCGTCAAACGCTTATCCATTTAAGAAACTGCGAATATATTTATGTATCGTTTGATGTTGACAGTTTAGACTCATCCATTTCTGTTGGAACAGGTACACCCGTTGAAGATGGATTATCATTTGATGAGGCAATTTATCTTCTCAAGATATTCAGTAAATTATCAAATTTGATGGGACTTGAAATCACCGAAATAAATCCTGCGCTTGATGAAAAAAAACCAATGCAAAAAGTTATTTCAGAATTGATCATGAAAGTTTTTTCCTGAAATATTAGAGGAACGTTTCCAATAAACTCAATAAAAATTGCATCGTATCTTCACCGTCTGCATAATCCCAAAGTTCCGGTGATTGCGATTTTCCAAATGCTACCGAGTTCTCAAAATTAGTTTTGCTAACCACACACTGAATTTCCTCTTTCCTAATACGAAGTGTTTCAAATAAGGAATCTAACGAGTTGTAATTTTCAGAAAACAAAACTCCTAAAGGAGAAGCAATCGCTTTATCTTCTTTCAGAATCACAAAATTGTTATCTAAATGAGGTGCTAGATTTAAAAGAAATATTGATTTGTGATAATGATAATTGTTAGCATATTTATGATGTTGAAGAATTTTATTGTAAGGTTCAATTCCTTCAAAAAATGTTGCAATATTATAATCGATTGGAATGTAAATTTTAGACACATTACGACATCCTAATCCAAAATATAAAAAAATATCATCCCCAAGTTTTGTCATTTCTTCTTGAGTTTCACTACCTGTAAGGATAGCAACACTACTTCTGTTCTTCCTCAACAACGAAGGTTTATCTCTAAAGTAATATTCAAAATACCTAAAGGTATTATTACTGCCTGTAGCAATCACTGCATCGAAATTTTTAGGTAATCGACCATCACTGATAAAAATATAATTAGCCATTTCAGGTTCAATTTTTATCAACTCATCAATTAAAAACTGAGGCAATATTTTATCATCATCAGAAAGCTTAACTATTGCATTATTACCTGAAAGAATCACACATAATAAATCGTGAAAGCCTACCAAAGGAATATTTCCTGCCATAATAATGGCAATATTTTTCGGAATCTTTTCTTTTATTTCATATTCAGACAGCCACTTTTCTAAATTATATTTTGTAAGTAAACCCGCCCAAGATTGCAGTGAAAGTTTTACATTTTCGGGTGTAAACCAATGATTATGATGGTATGCTTCTTCAAATTTTGGCAATTCCTGATTACTGCAGTTTTGTATAAATTCGCCAAGTTTAACGAATGCATTGACACGCTTTTGAAAATTCATTTTTATTTTCCTTCGATTTAATTTTGAGATGCAAAACAACAAAACTTATATTGCATTTTTAAATTCAAAACAAAAAACAAAAATTATGGCAATAATTATTACTGACGAATGTATCAACTGTGGTGCATGCGAACCTGAATGTCCGAACAATGCAATTTACGAAGCCGGTGCTGAATGGGCTTGGTCAGACGGAAATCAACTTAGCGGTTCAATTACTGTTAACGGAGAAAGTGTTGACGTTACAAGACGTAACTCTCCTGTTTCGGATGACGTTTATTTTATTGTTCCTGAAAAATGTACCGAATGTCAAGGATTTCACGAAGAGCCACAATGTGCTGCCGTTTGCCCAGTTGACTGCTGTATTCCTGATCCTGACCATGTAGAAACGGAAGAAGTATTGTTAGGTAAAAAACAATTAATGCATCCGTAAATAAATTTAACAAGGATTTAAGATTTCTATCTTAAAAATATTAATTCAATAAAAAAGTCTCGCTTTGGCGGGACTTTTTTTTAACCTTGAATAAATTGAAATTTATAAGTAATGAGTATATTTGATATCATAATATGAAATTGAGATTATTAAATATTATCCTATTCCTTAATATTATATACTTACAAAATGCATCGGGGCAAATTAAATCCGAACGCATCAGAATTGAAGAAATAGATAGAAAGAATATCATAAAAATAAATCTACTCAGCCCGTTTATGGGCACTATATCTTTACAACACGAAAGAATCCTCACCAAAGAAACTTCTATTCAAAATGGATTATATTATTTTTCAGGTTTAGTGTTTAATCAACAATTTTCGATAAATGGAATTTGTTATACTTCTGAATACAGATATTATTTGAAAGATGAAGCTCCAAAAGGAATTTATATTCAGCCGTATTTTCGGGTTGCTAGATTTTGGAATTCCGATAATAAATTTGTCTCAAAATCTTCAAATTTTTACGGAGGAGCAATTGGGTTGGTTATTGGAAAACAATGGATTTTTTATGATAAATTTTGTCTCGACATTTATGCTGGTCCACTTTACACCAAAATATTTTTCGATGACAAAAAATTAAATACAAGAAATTTACCACCAATGTTTGATGGATATTGGTTAAGAGCAGGATTAACAGTTGGATATTATTTATAAAAATTATGAAAAAACTAGCATTACTTTCAGCTACATTATTTTTAGGTTTTTGCCTTTCAGTTTCGGCACAGGTTGAATATAAACCTAAACAACAAGACAAAACTTATGAGCAAAAAAGAGAAGAAACTCCTCCTGCAAAAAAAATCAGAACAGAGCCTCCAAAAGATAATATCATAAAAATAAATTTACTGAGTCCAATTTATAGCACCTTGATGCTTTTTTACCAGCGCAATATGAGTGAAGAAAATTCATTTCAAGTTGGCGTTGGATATATGAGTTTTGATGGCTTTGGGACTTCATCAAGCAATTATTATAATTCAAACTATACTTCAAATCCACATACCGAATCATTTTATTTTACTCCTGAGTATAGGTACACATTTTCAGGAAGTTTTATGGACGGCAGCTTTATTGCTCCGTTCCTAAAATATTCAAACATGACTTATAGTGCCGATTACACCATAAATAACAGCAATATTTATCCATATACTTCTTATACGGATAGATACACGTTTAATTACCAAACATTGGGTATAGGCATTTGCCTCGGACAACAATATATTTATAAAAACAAAGTGAGTCTTGAGATTTATGCAGGACCGGTTTACAATATGTTATTATCGGAGAAAATTCCAACCGGAAGTCCAAATTATGCCAATCATAATTTCCCTAGTAATAATATTGAAATTGATAAAAACATTTCAAATATTAACGTAAAGAGCTATGGTATCAGGGCAGGCTTTACTGTTGGCTTTTTATTTTAAACTACTTACTGTTATGTGCCATCAACCCTTCTTTGGTTGCAAGATAATTATAGGCTCTCATATTATCTGAGTCGTATATAAAACTGCGAATAAACTCTGATTTACTTTCGTCCCATTTCATTGGAACAATATATTTTTTATGAATCAATTGCTTGATCACATCTGCAACAACCGGTTCCTTCTCATTGCATTCTTTTAAAATATTTTCAAAAGGTTCAACAAAATAAACTGAATTTAAGATATCGTATTCTATAGTTGTTAGTGGTTCATTCATCATTTATTTCTAATTATTTAACGTTGCGGCCTTTCCAATTGTAGGTTCCATAGTTTGCCCAAATACCAATAATTACAACATATAGGATATGAAAAAGTTCGGCAATCGGTAAGAAAAACAAAAAGCGTTTCATTTTAAAAAAATGCAAAACACTGAAAAGAAAAATTCCTTCAATAAAAGTTTTTGCTAAAAGCTGATATATTCCAATTTCAACATTAAAAAGTAAATTGAATATAATTGAAGCATTAAAAAAATATGCCCCAACTAAAATAGCTGTGATATACCTGTTCTCGTATTTAGTGCTTTTTGAAACCCACCTCCTGCGTTGATCTGCTAATTCATGTAAAGAAGTATTTGCAGAGGTATAAACAACAGCCTTCTCATTCTTCAAAAACATGACTTCGTTGGGATATAACTTAAAAACTTTATGCATTAAAAACTCATCATCTCCGCTTGCAATTCCATCATAACCTTTATACCCTTCAACTTCATCAAACACTTTTTTTTCAAACATCAAATTAGCAGCGCTGCACATATTTGGATTTTTTAACCTGATAGCCGAAGCTCCAATACCAACAAGTCCTGCGAATTCCATTGCCTGTATTTTTTGAAAAATATTTTCAGCTTTAAAAGCAACCGGAGCATACACCATTTTGCAATGTTTTTTTGATATAAAATGATTTAATGTACTGAGCCATTCGGTACCTCTTTCGCAATCAGCATCAGTTAAAATGATATAGTTTTTTGTTGCCTTTTTAATTCCAAAAGTGATGGCAGCTTTTTTGAGTTTTCGCTGTTCGGAATCATCATGCATATGAATTATCTGAACGTTGAATTCGGGATATCTTTTACAAAATTGCTCAACTATCAATTGTGTTTCATCTGTTGAATGATCGTTGATGACAATAACTTCAAACAAATTTTGCGCATAATCTTGCCTCATGATATCTTCTAAACATTTCACGATTACATGCGCTTCATTTCTTGCAGGAATTAAAATAGAAAATGTTTGATACGTTTCCGTTGCTGCATCTTTCAAATCAAAATAATGAATACGCAACCAACCATAAAAATAGCATCCTATAAGCAATACATAAAGGGATGTGAGCAATATCGAAAGGTATAGAATTACTGTCATTTTTTAAATTTATGATTTACAATTACAATCAAACCATAAAATGCGGGTAGCATCAAATTAATGATCCAAAGTGAATATGCTGAAAGTAAAACACCCGCAGAATTATTTGTAAAAATGGTAAAGAAAAACAAAGCACTGGCACCTCTCATTCCTATTTCAATAAGCAAAAAAGAAGGCACAAAAGATTGAGCACATAAAGTTGCGATGATGCAACACACAGTTGTTATTAGAGAAATTTCTACTCCAAAAAAATGCAGCAACAATACATATTGAATGATAAAAACACTGTACCTCAGGAATGAAAATATCAATACTTTTAACAATTCATTTTTTGTATAAAAAGAAAAAACTTCGAGATAAGGTTTGATCTTTTTTGAAAAAGAAATACGGCTTATCAAATGAATATTTAAAAACGCAT
>CAIUEQ010000090.1 GCA_903898215.1 uncultured Bacteroidota bacterium
AACTCTTAAGATTTTTTGTCACCGCATCAGCAATTTGTTGTTGTGATCTTTTTCTGTTTTCAGGTGAGGTTAACATGATTCGAACGAAGCCTGTATTTACAGCTCCACTTCCAGTAAATCCCGGAGCAGTAACAGTTAAACAAATTCTTTTTTCAGGAACAGAATCAATCACCATTTTTGAAACTTGATTGATATAGTTATCCATGAACTCGAAGGAAGCACCTTCGGGAGCAGTAGCTTGTATGCGCATCACACTTCTATCATCCAGTGGAGAAAGTTCTGTTTGTAAACTGTTTCCGATTAAAAATATCAATCCGAACGAAACAAAAAGTACAACTAATGCAAGCCACCTTTTTTGCATAAAAGCTTCTAACGAATTTCTATATGCATTGTTAAGTGCAACAAAGAATGGTTCTGTTTTATCATAAAATTTACTGTGCCCTTTTTTCTTACGAGTAAGTTTTACGTTTAACATTGGTGTAAGTGTAAGTGATACAAATGCTGAAATGATTACAGCTCCCGCAACCACTACTCCAAATTCTCTAAATAAACGTCCTACAAATCCTTGTAAAAATATGATGGGCAAAAATACCACAGCAAGTGTGAGTGAAGTAGATATTACAGCAAAGAAAATTTCATTTGAACCTTTGATTGCTGCTTCTTTTGGCGACATCCCTTCTTCAATTTTTTTGAAGATGTTTTCTGTAACAACAATTCCATCATCGACCACCAAACCTGTTGCCAAAACAATTGCAAGCAACGTTAAAATATTGATAGAAAATCCTGCGAGGTACATGATAAAAAATGCACCAATTAATGAAACCGGAATATCAATTAATGGTCGAAATGCAATGAGCCAATCGCGAAAGAAAAGAAAAATAATTAGCACTACTAATAAGAAGGCGATGAGCAATGTTTCTTCTACTTCAGTAATTGAAGTTTTGATAAAACGTGTATTATCCAACGCAATATTTAAATGAATATCTTTTGGAACTTCTTTTTCTATTTGTGCAAATCGTTTATAAAATTCGTCAGCAATTTCTATATAGTTTGCTCCCGGCTGAGGCACTACTCCCAAGCCAATCATAGGCAAACCTGATTCTTTTAAAATCGTCTCTTCATTTTCGGCACCGAGTACTGCATAACCAATATCTCTTAATTTAATTGTTTGGTTATTATCTGACTTAAGAATCAAATTATTAAATTCCTCTTCAGTGGTAAAACGCCCTACAGTTTTTACGGTAAGCTCTGTATTATTTCCTTCAATTTTTCCTGCTGGCAAATCAATATTTTCTTTGTTAAGCGCAGCTTGAATATCGAGTGCAGTAATACCAAACGAGCTCATCTTTATTGGGTCGAGCCATAAACGCATGGCATATTTTTTTTGTCCCCAAATCTGAATGGTACTTACACCCGGAATTGTTTGTAATTTTTGAAGAATAACATTTTCGGCAAAATCATCTATTTGCAATTGGTTCTTAACATCACTTTGAATAGTCATTGAAATGATGGCATCAGAATTTGCATCGGCTTTTGTAACAACTGGAGGAGCATCAATATCCAATGGCAATTGTTTTACCGCTTGTGAAACTTTATCACGCACATCATTTGCTGCTTCTTCCAGGTTTGCATCTAAATTAAATTCTACGGTTACAACGCTCGAACCAATATTACTTGAAGAAGAAATTGTTCGGATACCGGCAATTCCATTAATAGATTGTTCAAGAGGTTCTGTAATTTGTGATTCGATGATATCGGCATTTGCTCCTGCATAACTCGTTTTTACGGTAATGATTGGAGGGTCGATCGAAGGATATTCTCTAACGCCTAAATATTTATATCCGATAGCGCCAAACAAAACGATGGCTATCGACATTACCGTTGCCAATACCGGCCGATTTATACTTGTGGTTGATAAACTCATTTTCTTTAGGGTATAGGGGTTAGTGATTAGGGTTTAGTAATTCATTTCTAAATAAAAAATTATCACATTAACTCATCATCAAATTATCAAATCATTATTTTACAACCTTAACCTTCGCACCCGGTTTCATTTGTATCACACCATTTACAACAATACTATCACCTTCAATTATTCCTTTTGTAACTTCAACATTGATATCAGTGCGAGCTCCTATTTCAATTTTTTGTTCAATTACTGAATCGCCTTTTACGATATAAATTTTTTGTCCTTTTAAGATTGGAACAATTGATTGTGTTGGTATCATTAAGGCATCGGGATTGTTTTGCAGAGTTACTTTCACTTTTGCAAACGATCCCGGCAATAAGTTTTTATTGCTGTTATCGCAAATTGAACGCACTAAAATATTTCTGCTTATCGGATCGATTTTGGGTTCAATCGCATAAATTTTTGCTTTAAATAGTTCTCTTCTGCCTTCAATCGCAAACTCAATATCATTTCCTTTTTTTATCATCGAAATATATTTTTCGGGAACAGAGAATTCAACTTTTATTCGTCTCATGTCCTGAAGCCTTGATATGATATTTGCATTGGTGAGATAACCGCCTTCACTGATATTTCGCAACCCTATTTGTCCGTCAAAGGGCGCAACCACTTCAGTTCTTCTGATCATTTCTTTTATTAAATTAATATCTGCAATGGCACCACTTAAATCAGTTGACGACATATCATAAGTTTCCTGACTAATTCCTCCTTTTGCCAACAATTGTTTATTGCGAGATTGTGTTTGCTCTTTTAATTTTTTTGCATCAATTGCTTTTGTTAATTGTGCCTGAAGATCTGCATCATTAATCTTTAACAACAGTTGACCTTTTTTTACATTTTCACCTTCCTGAAAATTTATTTTTACAACTCTTCCCTGAGTTTCACTTCTGAGTTCAACTTCTTCATCTGCTAATAAATTTCCAACGGCCTGAATGGTATTTACTAAATCCTGTTTCTTCACCACATACACGCTTACGTTAAAGCGAGTTTGTTTCATTCCTTGCTTTCCACCGGATTGCATTTTCTCGGCATCCTTATTACACATGAGTTTAGGAATGGCAAGTAGAGCTAATATCACTATGAAAATTGCTGTTCGTATAATATTTTTTTTGTTCATGTTATTTTTTTGCTTTTACAAATTTCAAGGAATATTTTTCAGTTGGCAGCAGCGATACATTTGCATCAATTTTTTCGAGCATACTAAAAAAAAGTTGTTGTTCAGTTTTAGTAAACCCTTTAAAGGCTGTTTTGTTTAATTCGTTAAAACCGACACTAATTTTTTCAATGTATTTATCAGCTTTTTTTGTGATCACAATTCTATGTTCACGTCTGTCGTCAGGGCTTTTTTCACGTTTTACCAAACCCTTTTCCGATAAATAATCTATCACATGAACGATCCTGGTTTTGTCCATATTTATTAAATTGGCAAGTGTTTGTTGGGTGATGTGTTTATGCTTGCTGATGAAATTCAGAATGAAATAATTTCTTTCAAGATCGATTTTTTCGAAATGTTTTGAAACAGCACCATAGTATTTTTTACTTAATTCATTAAAGCGGTAAGCCAAAGGTGTATCGCTTAATGTCAGTGGATTAATTAATGTATCTTTCTTTACTGTCATATGCTGCAATGATAGTTGATTTTAACAATAGTTGATGCTAGCAACTATTATTTTCAGAAAGAAAAATTTAACTCAACGTTATTTCAGGATACCAACAGGGTCAAATTTATCAAATACATTTTTTGTGTGAGGGGCATCTTTTAATTCATCGGTTAAGTCTTGTCCGGCCCAATGTTCATAATGTTTTCCGTTTCGCCATAATCGGCTTTTTGTAACATCATAAATAATTCCTTTATAGGCAATCCATACTTCAGGTTTATCCTGACCGTTGCGTAAAGCAAGTTCATTTTTTGTATATGTAGGAAGATTTTCAGTTGATGAAATTGGATGCATTTTTAATTTTATTCTATTTCAAAGAAAATCAAAATAAATCAAAGACGAATTTTTTTAAACATCAAACCTGGCTGCTTCACAAACCAATGATCAACAGGTTGGCAATCAAACATCAAACTGTTAAATGGCAATTCTGTTAAAAATCATTTTTTGTTCCTGTATAAACATTCTACTTTGCAGCTCATTAATTTTATAATTTTAACTTCTAATCAATAAATAATCATGACAAAAGTATCTGTTATTGGGGCCGGAGCCGTAGGTGCAACTTGCGCTGATGTAATTTCATATCGTCAACTTACTGACGAATTAGTATTGCTTGATATTAAAGAAGGTTTTGCTGAAGGCAAAGCGCTCGATATTTATCAAACATCTTCATTGCTTGATTTTAAAACACAAATTACCGGCACAACTGGTGATTATTCAAAAACTGCAAATTCGGATGTGGTTGTTATTACTTCAGGATTGCCCCGTAAACCAGGTATGACGCGTGAAGAATTGATAGGCACCAATGCTAACATCGTAAAAAATGTTACCGAAAATGTATTGAAACATTCTCCAAATGCCATCATCATTGTGATTTCAAATCCAATGGATACCATGACTTATCTTACTTTAAAATCATCAGGTTTAGATAAACATAAAATTATTGGAATGGGTGGAATTCTAGATAGCGCTCGTTTTAAAGGATATTTAGGATTGGCATTAAACTCTCGCACTGCCGATATTCAAGGAACTGTAATTGGCGGACATGGTGATACCACAATGATTCCTTTAACACGTTTGGCAACTTTAAATGGTGTGCCGATTTCACAATTTTTGAGTGATGACCAAATCAAACAAGTTTCGGCTGATACGATGGTTGGTGGTGCTACATTAACAAAACTTTTAGGAACTTCTGCATGGTATGCACCGGGTGCTGCAGGTGCTCTTTTAGTTGAAAGCATTGTACGCGATCAAAAAAGAATTATGCCTTGCTGTGTTTCATTGGATGGCGAATACGGACAAAAAGATATTTGTATGGGCGTGCCTGTTGTGATTGGAAAAAATGGTTGGGAAAAGATCGTTGATTTTAAATTGAACAACGAAGAACAAGAATTATTTAACAAGAGTGCTGATGCAGTTCGTAATATGAATGATGTTTTGGCAACTTTGAATTTATAATTCACAAATATTTTTTTTAATATTATTGTAGAGACGTTTCAACGAAACGTCTCTTTTTTTGTCGTGTCGAGCTTGTCGAGACAATGTTTATTTGAAGTTATATGTTAGTTTGAATCTGTCTCGCATTTCGCTTCTCGTCCGATAGCTATCGGACTTGGCTCGAAGTGACAAGTTCAACGTGACAACCCAAACAGACAATAAATTATATTGCATAAAATTTTAAGTTTACTGAAATGCCTTCACATAAAATCAAACTCATCATCGCAGAAATTGAAAAGAAAAATTACCATCTTTTTGTTCA
>CAIUEQ010000091.1 GCA_903898215.1 uncultured Bacteroidota bacterium
ATAGATGTTCATACAAAAGCTGATTACAATAATATGGGTAATATCCTATTTGGAACTGTGCAGGATATCACTGAATACAAACATATAAATGAGGCATTACATAAAAGTCATTTAGTTATAAAACAATCAGAATTTGATCTGGCACAAGCTCAATCTGTGGGGAAAATTGGAAGTTGGAAATGGGATATTTTAAATAGTAAAGTAACCTGGTCAGATGAAATGTATAGGATTTTTGGTATTGATAAATTTAAATTTAATGGCAGACTAGAAGATGTGATAAAAAATGTGATTCACCCTGACGACCTTTATGTCGTTTTACCTTCAAATGCAGAAAAGTTTGCAAATAAAAAATATAATGAATACAGAATAATCTTACACGATAATTCTATTCGAAATATTTTGGCAATAGCTGGTGAGACTATTTTTGACAAAGAAGGAAATCCTACATTTCTAACAGGAATTGCTCAAGATATAACCGACAGAAAAAAGATAGAAGAAGAAATAAAAAGCGAACACGAAAACGTTTTTAGAATTCTTGAAGCAACCAATGCCGGTACCTGGGTATGGAATATGCAAACCGGAGAAATGAAATTTAACGAACGTTGGGCTAATATTATCGGATATACATTAGATGAAATATCTCCAACATCAATTGAAACATGGATTGATTATGCTCACCCAGAGGATCTCATTACTAGCAATTCCCTGATTGAAAAACATATTAAAGGGGAACTCGAATACTATGAGTTTGAATCAAGAATGAAACATAAAAATGGGCATTGGATTTGGGTGTTAGACAGAGGGAAAATAACTAAGTGGAGCGATGATGGAAAACCTTTGATAATGCAAGGAACTCATCAGGAAATTACTGAAAGAAAAAAAAATGAAATAGCACTAATATTGAGTGAACAGAATTTAAAACAGAGTGAAATTGTAGCAAAGTTTGGAAACTGGAGATTGAATATCCAAGAGAATATTATCTACTCATCAATTGGTGCACAAAAAATTTATGGCACAAATAAAGAGAAGATGTCGGTTGATGAGCTGAAAAAATTCAGGTTACCCGAATATGATTCAATTTTAGATGATGCGATGCTGGGGTTGTTAAAGTTTAACCAACCATACGATATTGAGTTTAAAATTAAACGTGAAGGTGATGGTAAAATTGTTGACATTCATTCGAAGGCAGAATATGATTCTGAGTTAGGGACTGTTTTTGGTGTGATTCAGGATATCACCGATTTTAAAATAAAAGAAATAGCGATTAAAGACAGTGCAATCAATTTAATACAAGGAGAACGAATTGCTAAAACAGGCAATTGGAAATTATTTGTAGATGATAATATTCTCCATGTTTCGGAAGGAGTAAAATTGATTTTAGGAATTGATAAAAACGAAATCCCGTTTGATGAATTTAAACATTCGTGTTTAACAGCATATCAGTCAAAGTTTAATGATTCAATAGATTTTGTAATAAATGGAGGAAAATCTTCGGCTTTTGAATTAAAAGTGAAACACTTTAAAACAGGGAAAATTATTGATATCCTTTCGTTGCTTGAGCTAGATGAATCAACACTCAATGTTTTTGGAATTGTAATGGACATTACCGAACAAAAGGATTTGAGTTCTAAGAATAAAATATTTTCGCAAACCATCGAGCAAAGCTTTGTATCAATCATCATTACCGATACTTTTGGAGATATTGAATATGTAAATCCGAGGTTTACAGAAAGTACCGGTTATACTTTTGAAGAAGTGGTCGGTAAAAATCCACGATTTTTAAAAACCGGCAATACATCATTAAAAGAATATGAAAAAATATGGGAAACAATTATTTCAGGTAAGAGTTGGCAAGGCGAATTTCTAAATAAAAAAAAGAACGGAGAAGTATTTTGGGAATCTGCTGTGATTTCGCCAATGCTAAATGAATTAGGGCAAATAATCAATTTTCTATCTGTAAAACTTGATATCACTCAATCAAAAAGCATCTCTGAAAAATTAAAACATAACGAACAAAAATTCCGATCTGTTACTCAATCCGCCCATGATGGTATTATTTCAACAGGAAAGAACGGAGATATTATTGGTTGGAATAAAGGTGCAATGGAAATTTTTGGTTATCGAGAAGAAGAAATCAATGGCAATAAATTGAATGCAATTATTCCTTCCATTTTTTTGGATTCTAAAATTGTTTCAATATCCAATCTATTGAAAATTGGTGATGATTTTTTTACAGGAAAAACTATTGAAGCGAAAGCCATTCATAAGTTTGGAAATGAATTTCCTGTCGATTTATCATTGGCCCAATGGGAAACAAATGAAGGGATGTTTTTTACAATTATTGTAAGGGATATTTCTGAACGTAAAAAGTCAGAGATCTATAATAAAAAAATAACCGATGATATTATTCAACGAAACAAAGACCTCGAACAATTTACATATATCGTTTCCCATAATTTAAGAGCTCCCGTAGCTAACATAAAAGGATTTAATGATATCCTCAATACCATTGAACTTAACGAATTTGAAAAGGAAGAAATGCTTAAAGGAATATCTACTTCGGTACATAAACTTGATGATGTAATTTCAGATTTGAATTATATTTTACAAGTAAAACAGCATGTAAATGAAAAAAAAGAGATCGTAAATTTTACTGAGTTAATCAATGATCTTACCTATTCTCTTGGGTTAAAAACTAATAACAACGATATCGTTATTTTATCTGATTTTGGTGAAGTGGAAGAAATGAATACTTTAAAAAGTTACATGAACAGTATTTTTTATAATATCATTTCTAACAGTATAAAATATAAACAAACTGAAGTGAATTCTGTTATTGAGGTATCAAGCAGGAAAGAAGACAATACACTATTTCTTAAGTTTAAAGACAACGGTCTGGGTATTGATATGAAAAAAGACGGTGGTAAAATATTTGCCTTGTATAAACGGTTTCATACCCAACATGCCGAAGGGAAAGGCGTTGGAATGTTTATGGTAAAAACTCAAGTAGAAGCTCTTGGAGGACAAATTAGCGTGACCAGTGAAGTAAATAAAGGAACAGAAATTTTAATCAAATTTAATTTATAAAATTATGCAGTACAAAAAACAGTTTTTCATTGTTGATGACGACCCATTTAACAATAAAATATGTACCATGATTATTAAATCGGTTTATACCGAGTCGGAAATAATCACCTTTACAGAACCTGAAAAAGGACTAGGATATCTTCGTGATAAATACTCATCTTCAACAGATGATCTTACCACAATTTTGTTGCTTGATATAAACATGCCAACAATGTCGGGATGGGAATTTTTAGAAGAATATGAAAAACTCAGTGATGAAGTAAAAGACCATATTGCTATTTTTATTTTATCGTCATCAGTTGATCAAGGTGATATTGAAAAAACAAAAGAATATCGTTGTCTCGATTTTATTTCGAAACCATTATCGGTTACAGCATTAAAAAATGCTCTTGCATTAGTATCTCCAAGGCCAATGTAAGTGTTGTTTTAGTTTAACTTTTTAACTTGAGTTCGGGATAAGAATTTTACTAATGCTTTTTTAAAATCTGTATTAGTATTCACCGAGTTTAAGTATGGGGTTGCTACTTTTGATTTAGAACAGAAACAATTTTAATTGTTCAGGGCATAAAGTGTTTTTGAAATTATTAAAAAAAAAGTCCCCAATTTCTTGGGGACTTTTTGAATTTCTAAACAAACTTATTCGATGATAGGCGCATCAGGCGAATCAACTATTGGAGTCTCTCCTATTTGTTCTTCTCCGTTTATGTTTTCGGTTCCTTCAACTATTTCTTCGTCATCACTTCCTTCAATATAATCGATCTTGGCAACCGAAGCTATTTCATCTTTATCGCCAATATTAATCAATCGAACTCCTTGTGTAACTCGTCCAATCACTCTCAGATCTTTTACAGCAATGCGAATAGTAATTCCAGATTTATTGATGATCATCAATTCGTCTTTATCTGTTACATCTTTTATCGAAACTAACTTACCGGTTTTATCAGTAATGTTCATAGCCATCACTCCTTTTCCGCCACGGTTGGTAATACGATAATCTTCCACATCAGTACGTTTTCCCATTCCATTTTCGCTAACTACCAATACATTGCTCAGCTTAGGATCTTCAACAGCAACCATTCCCATTACAACATCACCTTCTGCTAATCTGATAGCTCTAACCCCTGTAGCACCACGACCCATCGGGCGAACAGTTTTTTCGTTAAAGCGAATAGCTTTTCCTTCTTTACTTGCAATAATAATTTCTGAAGTTCCGCTGGTTAATCTTGCTTCAACCAACATATCTCCTTCTCTTACATTTATGGCATTGATACCATTAGCACGAGGGCGTGAATATGCTTCGAGAGTAGTTTTTTTGATAGTACCATTTTGAGTACACATCATTACAAAATTGTTATTTAGATATTCAGGATCGCTCAAGTTTTTCACATTCAGATACGCCATGATTTTATCATCAGCAGGCATATTGATGAGGTTTTGAATTGCACGTCCTTTGGTATCTTTTCCACCTTCAGGGATTTCCCAAACTTTCATCCAGAAACATCTTCCCTGAGTAGTAAAGAACAATAAATAATTATGGTTTGTAGCAATAAATAAATGTTCAACAAAATCTTCCTGACGACTTGCAACACCTCTTGAACCACGGCCTCCTCTATTTTGAGTGCGGTATTCAGTTAATGAAGTACGTTTGATATAACCCATGTGTGAAACAGTAATCACTACTTCATCATCGGCAATCAAATCTTCCATGCTCATTTCGTCACCGGCATGAACAATTTCGGTTCTGCGAGCATCACCGTATTTTGTTTTCATTTCGGTAAGCTCATCTTTAATAATTTGCATTCTCAATTCTTCACTTGCCAAAATCGATTCGCAATAAGCAATGAATTTCATTAATTCATTGTATTCATCTCTGATTTTATCACGTTCGAGTCCGGTAAGTTTTTGTAAACGGAGATCAAGAATTGCTTTTGCCTGAAGCTCGCTCAGCTTAAAGTTTTCCATCAAACCAGTTTTCGCTTCATCAACAGTTTTTGATGCGCGAATTAATTTGATTACTTCATCAAGATGATCGAGAGCAATTAATAAACCTTCTAAAATATGTGCTTTCTTTTTTGCTTCGTCTAATTCGTATTGAGTTCTGCGAACAACAACTTCATGTCTGTGATCCACAAAATGACGAATCAAGTCTTTAAGATTCAACATCTCAGGACGACCTTTAACAAGAGCAATATTGTTTACGCTAAAAGAAGTTTGAAGGGCAGTGTATTTGTATAATTTATTTAAAACGATATTTGGAATAGCATCACGTTTAATATCATAAACAATGCGCATTCCATCTCTGTCACTCTCATCACGAATTTCTGAAATTCCTTCAATTGTTTTTTCGTTAATCAGATCAGCAGTTTTTGAAATCAACGTTGATTTATTGATCTGGTAAGGAATTTCTCTAACAACAATTTGATCTTTTCCGGTTTTGCTGGTTTCAAATTCAGCTTTAGCACGCATTACAATTCTTCCACGTCCGGTTTCAAATGCTTCTTTCACGCCTTCGTAACCATAAATGATACCACCGGTTGGGAAATCTGGAGCTTTAATAAACTGCATCAATTCGGCAATGGTGATTTCTTTATTTTCGATATAAGCGATAATCCCTTCAATACATTCTGTTAGGTTATGAGGAGCCATATTTGTGGCCATACCAACAGCAATACCAGATGCTCCGTTTATTAACAGATTGGGTATTTTTGAAGGCAGAACAGTTGGTTCGCTTAGTGAATCATCAAAATTCGGGCGAAAATCAACCGTGTTTTTATCAATATCATTTAAGATTTCTTCAGCTAATCTGCGAAGTCTAGCTTCAGTATAACGCATTGCAGCAGGCGGATCACCATCTATTGAACCAAAGTTTCCCTGTCCGTCAACTAAAAGATAGCGAACGTTCCAGTCTTGAGCAAGCCTAACCATGGCATCGTAAACTGATTGGTCACCATGTGGATGATATTTCCCTAAAACTTCACCAACAATACGTGCCGATTTTTTATGCGGACGATTTGCTGCTAAGCCTAACTCGGTCATACCGAATAATACTCTGCGGTGAACCGGTTTTAATCCATCACGCACATCAGGTAAAGCACGCGATACAATAACCGACATCGAATAATCGATGTAGGCTGTTTTCATTTCATCTTCAATGTTGATGGTAATAATTCTGTCTTCTGCCATATCTTCTATAAATACTGATTATTAACTATAAGTATTCCAATGCTTGCAAGGTATGATATTAACGCTTAGAAACCGTGTGAAAATACCCACATTTTTTATAGTTGTTGTGGATAATGAATTACCTGTTTTGTTAAATAAAAAAGGACAGGTTTACCCTGCCCTTTTTGTTAATAATTTTAAAACTTAAGTTCTAATTCTGTTTGATGATTTTTACGATTTTCATCACATCATTTTGGGTAAGTTTAATAAAATAAACACCGCTTTTCAGATCTATATCTGTAGGCATTTTAAACAAGTTCAATCCTTTTGTTGAAGGTGAATTTATTGAATATACCGTTTTGCCAAACACATCTGTAACTTGGATATTTACTATTGAATTTAATGAAGATGAATAACTCAATTCAAATTCATCTTTAAATGGATTAGGTTGAACTGATAATATTGCGTTTTCAGTTGATAATTGATCAGATACTGAAGCAATTGTTGAATAGGCGAATTTACCATCAATATCAACTTGCTTTAATCTATAATAAATAACATTCGATTGAGCGAAAATTTCGTTTGCAGTTTTATCTACAAATAAATAATTAATTACTGAAGTACTGTTTCCGGCACCTTTTTCTTCGCTTATTTTCTTGAATAATTTTCTGTCAATTGAGCGTTCAATATCAAAGTGGTGATTGTTTATTTCGGAAGCAGTTTTCCAATTTAAAACAACATTGTCCTGATTTCTTGATGCGTTAAATGATAACAATTTAACAGGGACAGTACTTCCCGAATCGCCAATACTAAAAGGCCCAACGCTGGTAATATTACTAGTAATTTGAATATAAGGATCTGAACCTGCTGCAGCTGATAAAGTTCCACCAACCCAATTGGTTCCATTATAATTTGAAATATTACAATTGGTATTTGTAAATGATGTTAACTCATCAGCACCATTCCATTGCACTGTAAGAGTAAGTGTACTTCCTCCAGATGTTGTTTCATTGATGAACCAAGTTTTATTTACAGCATGGTCTGTAAATGTAGTTCCTGTTGGAGTTTCACCAGAATAAGTTGAATTTACCTGTCCGATAACCCTTATATTGTAATTATCTGTAGTTCCGGTATTCACAATCCAAATTGGAGTATATGAACTTGCATTAGAACCAACAGGATATTGGATACTTCCTGCGCGGCCTGAATTTCCAATATTATTTTGAATTAATTTTCCAATGCTATCAGTAACGATAAATGAAGTTGAAGTTCCACCTGAAATTTGCCCTGATGAACCAATGGTTATATTGTAAGCGCTTAGAGTTAAATTCCCACTGATTAAATTAAGCGAATTTGTCACTGTTACATTTCCTGAAAGCGTTTTGTTTGAACCTCCATCAACTGATAATATATAATAGCTTAATGCCGGAATAACTTGTGCAGTTAATCCTCCGAATACCACATTTCCATTTGCAGTATTAAATGAACCGCTTATTGTTAATGCTCCCTTGATATTAATACTATTTCCGGTTCCTGAAAAGCTTAGTGTTGCTCCTGAGTTTATGGTAACATTATTTGCAATTGTAGTTGCATTTATAATAGGATTATTTGGTGTACCTGAATTGATAACTACGTTAGTTGTACTTGTAGGAATTCCACACGACCAATTTAAAGCATTATTCCAATTTGCGTTTACTGCTCCTGTCCATAATCCTGATACAATTATAGTAACAGTATAATCGCTTGTTGTTGCCGATGTACAAGTTCCATTTTGAACAATTGCATGGAATTTTGTTGTTTGTGTTAATGCAGGTGTAGTTAATGATGTTGTAGTATTTGCAATCGTTGTCCAAGTAGTAAAAGGACTTACTGAACTTTCCCAACTTGTAACCGAACCTGAATTTCCTGTGAGAGATAAAGCACTTGTACCTCCCGAACAAACAGGGCTAGTTCCTGAAATACTCCCTGCAACTGTTCCTGAAGTAATAGTTACTGTGGTTAATGTTGAAGTTACTGCAGTACAAGATCCACTTTGAACAATTGCATGGAACATGGTTGTTTGAGATAAAGCTCCTGAAGTATAAGTTGTAGATGTATTTGCAATTGTTGTCCATGTTGTAAACGGACTTACTGTACTTTCCCAACTTGTAACCGAACCTGTATTTCCACTTAATGTTAAAGTTCCGCTTGATGAACCGGTACAAACTGTTCCACCACCTGTAACACTGCCAGCAACTGAACTCGGAGTAACAGTTACTGTAGTTGATGATGAAGTTGCAGCAGTACATGAACCGTTTTGAACAATTGCATGGAACCTGGTTGTTTGTGCCAATGCTCCAGAAGTATATGTTGAAGAAGTACTTGAAATCGAAGTCCAAGTTGTAAACGGACTTACCGAACTTTCCCAACTAGTAACCGAACCTGTATTTCCACTTAATGTTAAAGTTCCACTTGATAAACCAGAACATATTGTTGTTCCTCCAGAAACACTTCCGCCAACAGATGCCGGATTAACAGTAACTGTAGTAGCTGATGAAGTTGCAGCAGTACATGAACCATTTTGAACGATTGCATGGAACATGGTAGTTTGAGCTAATGCTGCTGAAGTATATGTTGTAGCTGTATTCGAAATTGAAGTCCATGTAGTAAACGGACTCACAGAACTTTCCCAACTTGTAACTGATCCTGTATTTCCACTTAAAGTTAAAGTTCCACTTGTTGCTCCCGAACAAATTGTTGTTCCTCCAGAAACACTTCCTCCAACTGATGCCGGTGTAACCGTAACAGTAGTTGCTGATGAAGTTGCAGCAGTACATGAACCGTTTTGAACAATTGCATGGAACCTGGTTGTTTGTGCCAATGCTCCC
>CAIUEQ010000092.1 GCA_903898215.1 uncultured Bacteroidota bacterium
CCCTAAGAGACTTCCTATTATTAAAATGAGGTACAAATCAAAAAGCTCCTTCAGGAGCGACATTTTGGTAGAAAAAAAGAGCAAAATAAAAAAGCTCTGTAGGAGCGACCTGAATTATTTCATCAAATGGAATAATGAAAATGTAAAGTATGCAACAATCAAATTCGAATAAAAATCCTCAATTAATTTAGCTAGCAATTTGTTCAGATCCTATGGGGCTGTATTTCATGGGGGCTTTAATGTTACCAATATTTAATCCCTACGGGATTGATTAAAAATTTATTCAGCGATAAAATGTTGGATAAGTATCTGTTTATGAATTTTAAAAAAAAATAAGACTTATGTATTTATCGATATAAAATAGCTATTCACTTCTGGTCCATATTTCTGTTTTACCAATCAGTGAAATGCCAATAAAACCGTGTACTTCAAGGGTGTTGTTATTTGTTAGTTTCATTTTGCAGCTATAAGTTTTTCCACTTTTAGGGTCGTAAATTTCTCCATTAACCCACTCGTTATTTTTCTCATCATATTCAAACCCTTTTAATAAAAGCAATCCTAAAATATGTCGTGAACGAAGTGCGGTATCCGGATTTTTATCATCCACTTTTATTTTACCTTGTTCATTCAATTCATTTCGCAACCACGATATTTTACCATAAAAGTAGTTACCGGTTTTAAATATTATGATCTTGCTGTTTGTGCTACTTGTAAGCCAAGTGCCTACAATATCATCCGACTTTGTTACACGAGCAGTGAATCCTAGCGTAGCTATCAGAATAAAAAAGGTAAATAGAAGTTTAGTTCGTAACATGTTTTTTTTTCTTGAAATGTAATCTGATTTTTTTAGATATCAAAATTTTAAACATGACCATTATCATTTATAAGCAGTGTTCGCTTTTTTACTTTTGACATTGAAAATCAAATGCTCATAGCTTTCCAAAAGTACATTCAAAAACAAATCACCCTTCCCATATTTATATTTCTAATAATATGCAAAGGTCAATATGCCTATTCACAGGATACAACATTGTATTCCTACAGTGATCACGATAATAAAATATTTTACTCTTCACTTCAATCAATTATAACAGGAAATCAACCCATCTCGTATTTTGCCTGGATGCCCTCATTCATGCCTGTTGAACGACCTATACCACTCGGAACAAAAGAAGGGAAATATGGTTATTTATTTGAAGGGAATTTTGATCAGTCGTTCACTTTATTTCAAGGAAGAAGCAATTCAAATTATTTTTTAAAGACAACAAGAATATCTTTCAGGTTTGCTCCAACACTGAGGCTAACTTTTGATATGAATAATTATCTTTTGCCTACCAACGAAAAAGTAGGAGGGCAGGTCGATAAAGTTATTTGGGATAATTATTCTCATCATATCATTTATCAGAAAAAAAACGACTCAACAGAAAGTGATGATTTGCTAAACTGGGATAAGAATGAGAAGCCTGTTAAAATGATTTACTTAAGTTTTACAGGTATGCATTTTTCAAACGGATTAATTTTATCAAAGGTGTTTTTAGATTCAACTCATACCCGAAACGATTATCAAAGCGGATATTTTTCCACCAATTATTTTCAGGCGATGGTTAATTATTCCTATCTCAAAATAAAATTATTGACAGTAGGAATAGGTTATCAGATTGATGTTTCGGGAATGCATGCTCAGCAAAACAGATATGGTCAGAACCGTATTTTATTGGTACTTCAATCAAGATCAAAACCTCGTATTGCATATTTTAATATCATTCCACAGCTACGAACGATACATGAAAAAGATTTGATAACAGGAAAAAGCTATACCTTAAAAAGACTTTGGGAACACCGAATCAGAATCGAATCAGAATATATTTTAGGGAACCTTAGTGATTTTCATCGCAGCAGTGATTACAGATTTAGCACACATTTTTATTACGAAATTTTACCCTTACGATCACGTTCTGTTGGTGCATTATTTCATGCTTATTATGGAAGAGATTATTTAAATATCAGGTATGATGATATTGTATTTGGAATAATGGCAGGACTAACCTTAGATATTAATAAATATAGAACTCCGAGGTTTTCTGAGAAAGATTATATCGTTAACGCAAAACGATAATTCAATTTTTATTTTGTTTGGAAAGATTCTTCAAAATCTTTTTTGCTCTTGCAACAATTCCTGAACTTCCAAATGGAATCATATCCTCGATTGTTGCAACCAATTCGGTTTTTAATTCAGGATACCGAATACATATTTTTTCAAGAACGGTCATCGAATGAGCTTTAACTGCAATGGTTTCATCGATAGCTCTTAGGTAATGAAAACAGATATCATAAATTTCACCAAGCAATTCTTCTGGGAGTTCAATTTCAGAAAACACTTTTACTATATTTCTTTTAACCCCATCATGAATATTTGGTTCTTTTAATTTTGTTATCAGTTTTTTAAAATAGGGTTTGAGGAATTCCGGATTAGCAATTGCGCAATAACTTACAACCCACGATGCACGCTGAGTAATGCGGTATTCGCCTTTTAAAAACAATTCCATCAATATTTTAAAACGAACTTTATCATCACCTATAAAATTAACAATAAGCATCGTTTGCTTTTTGCTATGCTCTTTTAAAATGGCTTCTTCGATGTTCACTTTGAAATTGATGAATGATGTTTTTTTAGACCACAAAGACCACAAAGAAATTCATTTTCAGTTTTCTGCATAACGTCAAAGAAGTCTTTGTGCGCTTTGTGGTATAGCATATTCACTTCTTTGTGTTCCTTGTGGTTAAATTTTTATTTCCCCAATTCAATCAAATTAACAAACAATCTATACGCACCTGAAATTCCTGCAGGTAATTCTCTAAAGAAAACCAATCCGGTATAAATGAAATTTCCTTTTCCATGTTTTGCAATGATGAGTGAACCTTTATTTGGCTTCTCATTTTCGTCAGCCATGCTTAAAGGCATTTCATATTTGCCTGTCGAATCGGTTGCGGTATAAATGCAACGCTCCTGAATCCAGCCTTCAAAATCTTTATCGGTAATTTTATTTGGGATGTTTAGCACAGGATGATTTGGCATTTCGAAATTGACTTTTGCGTTTTCATCTGTCACTCTATCGCGAGTAACTTTAAAAGGGTAGGGACCAATATTTCCATTTAGCTGAGAAAGGAAATTATTGGTATTGTATTGTACAATTAAGTTTCCACCGTTGCTTACATAATCCATTAATTTTTGTTTGAAGTTTGAGAGTTTGTCGTTTGTGTTATATGCACGAACTCCTGTAACTATTGCATCAAATTGTGAAAGATTTTCTTTACTCAACTTTTCATCAGTAAGCGTTGTTACTTCATAACCGAGTTGTTGCAGACATTGTGGAACTTCATCACCGGCACCGGGAATATAGCCGATATGTTTTGATTTAGTTTTGATATCCAGCTTCACCAATTTTGCTTCGGCATCAGGAAACCATGTTTGAATAGGAATATGATCGTATTTAATTTCTTTGATGCCTTTTGAATATTCGATGCCATCAATAATTGCAGTTGCTTTTAAAATTGCCACAGTTTCTTTTGAAGGCGCAGTAACAAATAATGAAATAGATAAGTCTTCACCTTTTTTATCCATCTCTAAATTTTTGATACCAAAAATATTTGAAGGTTCACCAACATTCATCGCAGGATGAGGTTTTATTTTCCATCCTTCAGGTAACGAAAATTTCAAATCAAACTTTGCATGATCTTTTCCTGCTTTAACAATAACTTTTATTTCTTTTTCATTCTCATCAGCAAACACAATTGATTTCTGTTCAATGTTAATCATCACCGGAGGAGTGATGACCAAAGGTCTGTATAGTTCACCATGAGATGGGTCAACCCATTTGTATTGTTGCTTTAAATTAAAATATACTTCGGTTTCTTTAAAATATAGAGTCAAAGTTGCATTTGAAATTCGTTGAATATTTGGAAATTGTCTGTATCTCAAATCTTCAATTTCAAACAAATTATTTTTTATTCCATTTTTTAGATAATAAAGTTCTGTGTTTTCAATACTTGAATTGGTGAAATATTTTTTAGAAATCAGAATCTGTTTGTTTTTTTGAAGTGTACCATTTACAATTGAATCAACAATAGTTTCTTTGTTATTAAGATTCTCTGAAATAACCAATCTATATTTTATATCACCTAAGTTCCGACTGATTAATGAATAGTTTTGAGTAATCGTATCTTTAATTGAAGTATTGCAATTTGAAGTGTAAGCATCTATACTTATTCCCGATAATACTTGAAATAATTGGAGTGCTAAATCATGATGATAATTATATTTACCTGTAAATTCTTTATATAAAGGTAATAACTTATCACTACTTTTTTCCGGCTCTTCAACTTTGTAATCTTTCAAAATCTTTGCAATTTTTTCATCAATTGCTTTTCCTCCTTTCATTCTCTTCCAACTAAAATCAATACCATCAAAAATGTTTTTGAGGTTTGAAGTGTCTCCTTTTATCGGTTTAAAATACTCAAAACTTTCTCCACGTTGTTTGGCGCTTCCAAATCCCTGACTGCGGTGCATACTGCGACTTTCGGCCGCTATCTCACCGTAACTTTTTCCAAGCAATGCGTTGTAACCGCCAACATCTAATTTTAACAGTTTACTCAAATCGGCATTCGGATTAAAAAAACGTGCGGCACTGTTGTAAAACATTCTTCGAGTTTGCCACACATCCACATATTTTAATTGTTCAGGAAAACGTTTCGGATCGGCTGCTGCATCAAATGCTTCTTCAGCTAAAATTGCTGAAGCTGTATGATGTCCGTGTCCACCGCTGCCATCGGTTGCAAAACGTGTGATAATAATATCAGGTCTAAAATTTCTAATCACCCAAACCACATCTGCCAGTACCGAATCGTGATTCCATTTTTCAAAAGTTTCTTTCGGAGTTTTGCTGAAACCAAAATCGTAAGCACGTGTAAAAAATTGTTCGGCTCCATCAATTCTTCGTGCAGCTAACAATTCTTGTGTGCGAATAATTCCTAATTCAATACCTTGTTCAGCACCAATTAAATTTTGACCTCCATCACCTCGAGTTAAAGCCAGATAACCTGTTCGCAAACATTTTTCATTTGCTAAGTAAGCAATTAATCGAGTATTTTCATCATCGGGATGAGCCGCGATATATAATACCGAACCAACTGTGTTCAGTTTTTTTAGCTGTAATAAAATTTCGGAAGAAGTATAGGAGCGAGGTGCTTGCCCAAATGAAATTAAAAAGTAAAAATTAAAAAGTAAAATTAGGGGAAATATCTTTTTTATCATGATTGAGTTTAAAATCAGAAAAC
>CAIUEQ010000093.1 GCA_903898215.1 uncultured Bacteroidota bacterium
CTCTTTGCAGATTTAGATGGAGATGGTAAAAAAGATATGATTGTTTCAAATTTTGGAGCAGGAACAATTTCAATTTTTAAAAATACAAGTACATCGGGAACAATCAGTTTTTCATCAAGGGTAGACTATAATGCAGGAAATGGTGCAGCTTTATTAAGCGCAGTTGACTTGAATAAAGATGGAAAGAAAGATATCATCATAACAAATTATAACGGTAATTCTTTTTCAGTTTTCAAGAATAATAGCACTGTTGGAAGTTTAAGTTTTAGTACTGCAAAAAATATCACATCAAATGGTTTACCAAATGGATTGGACGTTTATGATATTAATAAAGATAGTCTTCCCGATTTAGCAATAACAAACAGCTCTTATGGACAAATTTCAATTTTTCAAAATGTGAGTACCATCGACTCAATTAAATTTGCACTGAAATTTATTCAGCCAACCGGAAGTACTCCTCAGTCGCTTTTATTTTGTGACCTTGATAACAATGGAATAAAAGATTTATGCATAGTTAACCGACTTTCAGATTCGATGACAGTTTTCCATATTAAAAATGGATTGACAACAGTTGATTCAAATTTTTATGACACCAAAACAACGTTCAGTATTCCCGTTGGCCCTCTTGCTTTGGTGGCTGCAGATATGGATAATAATGGATCCCTCGATCTCACCGTTACAAATTATGCAACAGGAAAAATTACCGTATTAACCAACAAATTACATACAACAGGAACGGGAATTAATGAACAACTATTTAATACAAAAACGATATTAAATGTATTTCCAAACCCTTTTGGTAGCAGCATAAATATTCCATTAGGATTGAATGAAATAATTGAATCAGTAATGTTTTATGATGTATGTGGGAAATTATTATTTACTTCTAAGGAAAACGTGATAGAAACTAAAAACTTATCGAATGGAACCTATTTTATAGATGTGAAAACAGATAAGAATTTGTATCATCAAAAAGTAATCAAACAAGATTGAACAGACAACTAAATACACCCGTTTTATTTCTAATTTTTAACAGACCCGATACTACCAAACGTGTTTTTGAAAGTATCAGAGAAGCTAAGCCAACAAGGCTTTACATTGCAGCTGATGGTTTTCGGGAATCAAAAATTGGTGAACAAGAGTTATGCATTCAAACGCGCGAAATTGTTAAAACAATTGATTGGCAATGTGAAGTAAAAACACTTTTCAGAGATAAAAATTTAGGTTGTAAAGTTGCAGTTAGTTCAGCAATAAACTGGTTTTTTGAAAACGAAGAAACAGGAATTATTTTAGAAGACGACTGTTTGCCAAATCAAAGTTTTTTTATGTTTTGCGAAACACTTTTAAATTATTATCGTGATGATGAAAGTGTGATGCATATTGGTGGAGCGAATTTTCAAGGAGGAAGAAAACGCGGAGAAGGATCTTATTATTTTTCGAAGTATAATCATATTTGGGGTTGGGCAACTTGGAGAAGTGCATGGCAAAAATATGATGTAACGATGAAGGATTATTCACCTGAGAAAACCACACAACTATTGCAATCAATTTTCGATACCAAAAGAGAAATTGGCTATTGGGAAAAGGTATTCAGCGATGTTTATTCAAGTAAAATAAATACCTGGGATTATCAGTGGACATATGCAGTTTGGAAATATCAGGGTATTGCCGTTTTACCAAATATCAATCTGGTAAGTAATATTGGATTTGATACAGATGCCACCCATACAGACTCAAAAGATATCATGTCGGTTGGAAATATTCCTGTAAGTGAAATGCATGAGATCATTCATCCAACAGTAAAAATTGTAAATAAAGAAGCAGATAATTTCGCATTAAACAATGTGTTTTACCCAACATTGTTTAAATATGCACAACGAAAATTGCTGAGTTTAATATCAAAATAAATTGAAAGAGTTTATCAAAAATATCACAGGCGCTAAAAAAGTAGCCAATTATTTAAGAGAAGAAATTGATAAGATGAAAATTTTATCAGCAAGAGTTCTTGTTAATAAAATAAAACAATCAAATGTCCCGGTAGATAATATTCATGACACTGAGTTTTGTGTTTTTTCGCAGTGGGGCGATGATGGCATCATTCAATATTTAATTCATTTGCTCGACATTAAAAATGAAACGTTCATCGAGTTTGGTGTTGGTAATTATATGGAAGCCAATACGCGTTTTCTTTTAGTGAATAATAATTGGAAAGGGCTGATTTTCGATGGGTCAGAAAAGAATATGGCATACGTTCAACAAGATTCCATTTCCTGGAAATTTGATATCACAGCAAAGTCACTTTTCGTTACAAAAGATAATATTAATAACGCAATTAAAGGTGCAGGTTTCGAAGGAGAAATAGGAATATTACATATTGATATTGATGGAAATGATTATTGGATTTGGGAAAATATTGATGTAGTAAATCCTGAAATTGTGATCATGGAATACAATAGTGTGTTTGGAAACAAGGCTGCTATTTCAGTACCCTATTCAGCCGATTTTTTTGTAACCAATGCCCATCATTCAAATTTATTTTTTGGTGCTTCCTTAAAAGCAATGTGTTTTTTGGCTGAGAAAAAAGGATACTCTTTTGTTGGAAGTAACAGCAATGGAAACAATGCCTATTTTGTGAGAAATGATAAATTAAAAAACATAAAAACACTCAGCGCTGATGAAGGTTATGTGGCTTGCCGTTTCAGGCAAAACAGAGATGTTTCAGGAAACTTAACTTTTAAAAGTGATATGGAAATGATTCATCAGTGCGACCAAATGTTAGTTGTTGATGTTACCACAAATACACAGGCACCGTTAAAAAATTATTTATAAATGTTAGCACAAATTATTTTTAATAATTTACTCCTTGCTTCAACAAAGCATAGAAGCATAAAACATAAACTGTTAATCCTATGCCGAAAATTTTTATTGCTTTTTGGCGATGTAAATGTGGAGTTTAAATACCACAGATATTCTTTGCAAATTCCTTTCTCGCACGACCTTCCTTTGAACATGAAAATGTTTCCAACCTATAATGTAAATCTTGGAGAAATCACAAAAATTGTTCATCAAAAATATGCTGACCTAAAAGTAATAGATGTTGGTGCAAATATTGGTGATTCGGTTGCCGTAATGCATCACGAGGCTGTTGTGCCAATATTATGTATTGAAGGAAATCCCAAATTTTTAAAGTTGTTGGAGCAAAATGCCAAGCAATTCAAAGACATCGAAATAGAAGCATCTTTTGTTGGAGAAAAATCGGTAAAAGTAAATCCGCAAAATAATTTAGGCACTGCTTTTTTAGAAGAATCGAACGATGGAATAATGGTTCATACCATGCAAGAAGTTATTTCCAAACATCCAAAATTTGGAACTGCAAAATTGTTAAAAATTGATACCGATGGATTTGATAATATCATCATTCGTGCATCAAAAGAATTATTATCAAATGCAAAGCCTGTTATCTTTTTTGAATACGATCCATTCTATTTAGCAAAACAAAATGAGAAAGGAATTGATATTTTTGATTTCTTGGAAGAGTTGAATTACACTTCTGCAATTGTGTTTGATAATTTCGGATTTTATCTCACAACAGTTTCTTTATCCAACAAAAATTTATTGAAAGATTTGCATCATTATTTTAACCGCAATGGTTCGATATACATGGATATTTGTGTGGTACATAAAGATGATGTAGACCTACTGGAACGTATTAAATAGTTTGATGAATTTCTGATTTGCTCTCCTCCTCCAAGGGGCATATGTGTAACCAAGACATAAACATCAATTTCCTGTACTTAGAAAAAAAATAACCACGAGGGGCACAAAGGTCAACACATAACCTATACCACAAAGACCATCACGATAGCTATTGGGATTGTGCTCTTTGTGCAATCATTGTGAACTTTGTGGTTAAAACACAAGGTCAAAAGTTTGCTATAACTTATGTTCCGATTATACATATGCCCTCAAAGGAGGAGCCTGCCTGCCGCTCGAGGACTTCTTTGGTAGGCAGGTGTCACGAAGTGACGAGGTGGTGAGTTGTGTTATTTAATTTTTTTCTCAAACATCCCAAACAAATCTTCCATGTTTAATTTAATGATACAAGTATTTCCATCAGGAGAATAATCGGGAATTTTGCAGGCAAATAATTCATCCATCAACACACTCATTTCTTCATCATTCAATTTTGTACCGATTTTTACTGATGCGCGTTTGGATAGAGTTCGTGCAATTTTTTCTTTCTTATCAGTTTGCGAAGTTTGTTGTTTATAATTCTCTAAAATATATTCAACTAAACCTTGCTCGTCATGATGATTCAATTCTGCGGGAACACCATTTACCACAAACGTGTTTTTGCCAAGTTCGTTGATATCAAAACCAAGCAAACGTATTTCAGGTAAAATATCTTTCAATAAAATTTCATCCGAAGAATTAAGTGTAACAGTTTTGGGAAATAATTTTTGTTGGCTCGAAATAGTTTTTCTATCCAAAGCTTCAAGATATTTTTCATACAAAATACGTTCGTGAGCTTTTTGCTGATCAACTAAAATAATTCCGTTTTTTATTTGTGAAACGATGAATGTATGGTGAATTTGAAAAATATTTTTTGACTGTTGAATAGTTTCAATCAAAGAAATTTTTTCTTCATTTTTTCTTTCGAAAGAACTCATTGTACCAACTGTATCTTTCGGTTTCATCACATCAAACAACTGTTGCCAATCGTTTTTGGTGGCAGGTTTGTTATCTACTCCGCTCGAATTAACAAAAGTGTTTTGCCAATTTGAAGAGCCTGATCTAGGTGATGAAATTCGTTCGTCTGATGGAGGGTTTGAAGTTTTTGAAAGATTTAAAAAAGTATCTTCACTGGCAGGTTCAAAATTTGGAACATGATGATATTGTCCCAATGATTTTTTTGTAACCGCTCGAATAATTTGATAGATCGAACGTTCATCTTCAAATTTTATTTCAGTTTTTGTGGGATGAATATTCACATCAATTTGAGCAGGATCAATGTCAATGTATAAAACATAAAAAGGATATTGTTCTTTGGTGATGAGGTTTTCGTAAGAGTTTACAACTGCATGATTAAGGTAAGCATCTTTGATAAATCTTTTATTTACAAAGAAAAATTGTTCGCCCCTGCTTTTTTTAGAGAATTCGGGTTTGCCGATAAATCCATGCACATTGATGATGGTTGTTTGTTCATCAACAGGTAAAATATGTTCATCGGTTTTTACGCCAAAAAGATCACAAATTCTTTGCTGATGATTTCCCGATTTTAAAATAAAAACTTCATCTTCATTATTAAAAAGACTCATTGCAATTTGCGGATTTGCCAATGCAATGCGGGTAAATTCATCAATGATATGACGAGATTCTACAGGATTTGATTTGAGGAAATTTCTTCGTGCTGGAATATTAAAAAACAGATTTTTTACTGTGATGCTTGTGCCTTGTTGAAATGAAATGGCTTCCTGTTTTTTTACTTCGGAAGCTTCAATCAAAATCAATGTTCCGAGAGAGTCGTCAGCTTTTTTTGTTTTCAATTCAACCTGCGAAACCGAAGCAATAGATGCCAAAGCTTCCCCTCTAAATCCCATTGTTTTGATGGTGTAAATATCTTCGGCAGCTTCTATTTTTGAAGTAGCATGACGTTCCCAACACATACGAGCATCCGTTAAGCTCATCCCTTTTCCATTGTCGATGATTTGAATATAAGTTTTACCTCCATCACGAACGATTAACTGTATATCTGTACTTCCTGCATCGATGGAATTTTCGAGCAATTCTTTTACCACCGAAGCGGGGCGTTGAATAACTTCGCCTGCAGCAATTTGGTTGGCAACATGATCCGGAAGTAGTTTTATGATATCACTCATCGAAGCGAAAATAACAAGAAAATGTGTAAGCCCCCGAATTGTTGATATTTCTATGAATAACCTGTTTAGATATCAGAAGCTAATTCCCTTTTTTTGCTGCTGAAAAATATCCGCTTTTTTGAAAAAGTATTCTGCAGTCATAATTTTTATCATTTTATCCTACGCATCTTTTGCGCAAGTTGATCGCATTAATTGGGGCAGGCCTAATGCTTGGGTCGATTCGGTTTATGCTACCATGAGTTTTGACGATCGCATCACACAGTTGATGATGATTGCTGCATGGTCGGGGAAAGATTCAACGCATATCAAGGATATTGAAAAACATATCAAAGAGTTAAAAGTAGGCGGACTAATATTTTTTAAAGGCACTCCAACAAAACAAGCTCAACTTACAAATTACTACCAATCAATTTCTGCAATTCCTTTAATCATTGGAATTGATGGCGAATGGGGGCTTTCTATGCGAATAGACAGTACACCAATTTTTCCTAAGCAAATGGTTTTAGGTGGAAGTAGAAATGAAGAACTTACTTATCAAATGGGATTGAATATTGGAGTTCAATGTCGCAGGATTGGAATTCATTGGAACTTTGCTCCCGATGTAGATATCAATAATAATCCAAACAATCCTGTGATCAATGATCGCTCTTTTGGAGAAAATAAATTTTTGGTTGCCAAGTTGGGAGCGGCTTACGTTAAAGGTTTGCAGGATATGAATGTGGTAGCTTGCGCAAAACATTTTCCCGGTCATGGTGATGTGGAAACAGATTCACATTTTAGTTTGCCCTTAGTTCGCGGAAGCAGAAAACGTTTAGATTCTTTAGAATTATTTCCTTTTAATGAGTTGATAAAAAAAGGAGTAATGAGCATCATGTCGGCACATCTAAATGTTCCTGCCTTAGATAGTCTTCCAAATAATCCTTCTTCATTATCAAAACAAATCCTCACAAATTTATTGCGAAATGAAATGGGGTTTAATGGTTTGATTGTTACCGATGCCCTCAACATGAAAGGTGTTGCAGAAGTAAATGGTCCGGGTGAAGTTGCAGCTAAAGCTCTTGCTGCCGGAAATGATGTTTTATTGTTTGTGGAAGATGTACCGATGGCAGTTTCAAAAATCAAAGATTATGTTTCACTAGGGTTGATCGATACGTTACAAATAGAGTTGAGTTGTAAAAAAATATTGCAAACAAAATACTGGTTGGGGTTAAATCATTATAAGCCTGTTGAAGTCAATCATCTTACCGAAGATTTAAATTGTTGTGCCAACCAACTGATGATAAAAAAAATATTGAAACAAGGAATTGTGGTGGCAAAAAATGAAGAGAAAATGATCCCATTTCAAAATCCTGAGTTGTATAATATTGCAGTTGTATCTATTGGCAGCAGCCAGTTTTCGGCATTTCAGGAAATGTGTACCAACTATATCAAAGCCGATTATTACAGCATCGATAAAAGTGAAACACCAACAATGTTTGATACCTTATTGTCACAATTACAATCATACAATATGCTTGTTCTATCGTTGCAAAACACGAGCAGATTCGTCAGTAAAAAACTTGGCTTAACAGTGCTTGAAATTGATTTCATCAATAAATTAACGCTCAACAAAAAGAATATTTTTGTGTGCAATGGAAATCCGTATATCCTCCGAAATTTTAGTAACTTAAAAAATGTAATAGTAAGTTATGAAGATTTGGAAATGAACAATAAACTTGCTGCCGAAATTTTATTTGGAGCAACAAAAGCTTCTGGTGCAATGCCTGTTACTGTGGATGAAAAATTTCCGATGGGTTGTGGTGTGATTACCGAAACGTTGGATCGTTTTGAATATATCATGCCCGAAGAAAAAAACATCGATAGCGGCCCTTTTGCAATGATTGATAGTATCGTTGCTGATGCAATAACGAAAGGCGCAACACCGGGTTGTCAGGTGCTCGTGGCTAAAGACGGAAAAGTTATTTACGATAAGTCATTTGGGTTTCATAATTACGATGGTGTAACACCAGTAAAAAATTATCATTTGTATGATGTTGCATCACTCACAAAAGTTTTGGCAACAACACTTGCAATCATGCATTTGTATGAAGATCATAAAATAAAACTGGATGATAAATTAAGTGATTATTTGCCTTGGTTGAAACAAACAAACAAAGAAAATATGATTGTTCGTGATGTGCTTTTGCACCAAGCCGGGCTTATTCCATTTATTCCTTTTTATAAAGCAACACTCATTAATGGAAAACCAAATCCTGCCGTTTATGCATTAGAAAAAGATTCAGATTTTAGTATTCCTGTTGCCCAAAATTTGTTTATCAATAAAAATTATGAAGAGATAATTTGGAAAACTATTGCGGATAGTGAGTTGAAAAATCCGGGAGAATATGCCTACTCCGATTTGGGTTTTATGATGTTGAGAAAAGTAGTAGAGCAAATTACCCAATCAGATTTTGAATCTTACCTCCGTAAAAATATTTACATTCCTTTAAACCTTTCTTGCCTGCAATTTAATCCGCTTGAAAAAGTAAATCCAGATTGGATTGTACCAACAGAAGTGGATACTATTTTCCGACAACAACAATTGAAAGGAACAGTTCATGATCCTGCTGCTGCAATGCTTGGAGGTGTTAGCGGACATGCAGGAATATTTTCAAATGCGAATGATATTGCCATTATTATGCAAATGCTTTTAAATGGCGGAACCTATGGAGGTAAAAGGATTTTAAAAGAGGCAACGGTTAGAGAATTTACAAACAAACAAATACCAATCACTAAAAAAGGGTTAAAGAAAAATACTACAATAAGTCGCAGAGGTTTGGGTTTCGATAAACCAGAAACTGATCTGAAAAAACAAACTCCAACAAGTAAAGCGATGTCGCCACTTTCATTCGGGCATACTGGTTTTACGGGAACCTGCACTTGGGCCGACCCAAAAAATAATTTAGTTTATGTGTTTCTTTCTAATCGCGTAAACCCTTCGGCCGAAAACAAGAAATTGGTTGAGATGAATGTTAGAACCAGGATTTTAGATGTGGTATATGATATTTTGAAATCCACAAAATGATTTTTTTTATTACTAAAATGAAATAATCAACCATTAGGTAAAACATGATTTATATCTGTCAAAAATCTTTTACTAAAAAAAACAGGCTTTATCTTTAAATTGCAGCAATTTATCTATACCAACATATCAATGAAACATTTATCTTTAATCATTTTATTCGCAGTATTTACTTCTTTAGTTTCGGTTGCACAGCGTTCTAATTGTTCGGTGTCACCTTATCCTATCACACAAACTCAGTCTGACGGAAGTAAAATTACCTTATACGCTTTTGGAAACGAAGCGGTAAATTATCTTGAAACAGCAGAAGGTTATACCGTATTAAAAAACAGCAATAATCTATTCGAATATGCAATAATAGGTTTAGACGGAAACCTAACGTTAAGTGGTTTGAATGCAAGTGATGAAAAGCCAATTATCAATGGCAAAACCGACATGCAAAAACATTTACGTTATAGCGCACAACAAGTTTCTTTGCTCAATCAATATCACGACAATCTTCAGGAAAAAAATGTTTTTAATAAGGCTGCGGCAAATGTTTTTCCTCCAACCGGTAATAGAAAAATTATGGTTGTATTGATGGAATTTCCGGATCTAAGATCAACTATTACTAAAGCAGATTTTGTATTGCTTTTTAACCAAACAAATTATTTCGGGATAGGCAGTTTTAAAGATTATTACCAGAAATCATCATTTGGAAGATTGAATCTTACAGTTGATGTGTTTGGCTGGTTCATGGCACCCAATAGTTATTTATCATACAAATCGGCAACAACTTCATTGCTTTCACGTGCAGCTTTTTGCGCTGATTCATCGGGTGTTGATTTTTCACAATATGATTCAGATAATGACGGATTCGTGGATGCAATTATGGTAATGCATGCAGGAATCGGTGCTGAAGAAGCTAATGCACCAAATTCATCAAATTATATTTGGTCGTTTCGCTCTTCATGGGCTTCCTCACCAACTTATAATCATACCAAAAAAATCTATGCTTATGCGATGTTTCCAGAAAGAAGATATTACACTAATGCAATGGTTGGAATAGGTGTGATGACCCATGAGTTTGGACATATCCTAGATCTTCCGGATCTATATGCTACAAACTATAATGGTTCAGGTGTTGTTGGTCCGGAAGGTGTTGGTGATTTTGCAAATATGGCAGGTGGGCCATGGCTTAACAACGAACGTACTCCTTGTATGCACGATGCATTTTCAAAAATTCTTCTTGGATGGCTAACACCTACATTGTTAACTAGCACCGGTACTTATACTATTGCAAAAGCTGTTGCTGACAGCAACTTTGCATTCAGAATAAATACAACTCGCAGCAATGAATATTTTTTATTGGAGAACAAACAAAATAAAGGATTCGATAAATATATTCCGGGACGAGGATTAGCTATCTGGCATGTGAATACTTTGATGGCCGGAAAACTTTCTACAAATGGAAATAATGCAAATAATGATACCGCCAACGAAGGTCTTGGAATACTTCAAGCAGATGCAAGACGAGATCTTGAAAAAGGTGTGAATCGAGGAGATAATGGAGATTTGTTTCCAGGGTTAACAAACAATCATAATGTTACTCCTTATACAAATCCAAATACTAGTTTGGTATATAAAGTTGGAGGAGTTCATCAATCATCAAATATTTATATTACCGGAATCATGATTAATCCGGATAGCTCAATCACTTTTAAATTTGGAACAGTTGCAAGTGCATCTTACAATGTTTCAACAACTTCAGGATGCGTTCCTCTTAAGGTTGTATTCACTAACAGTTCTGTGTTCACCAATAGTTATAAATGGGATCTCGGTGACGGAACAACATCAACAGATATTAATCAAAGTCATACATATACCAGTCCCGGAATTTATTCTGTTTGGCTAAGCGTAATGGATTCAACAGGTGCTGTTGCCGATTCGGTAAACCAAACGATAACAGTAAATAATTCTCCTTTTGCCCAAGCAGGTTTTGAAAGGTTTGGAGATGTTATTCATTTTTCAAATTCATCAACGGGAGCAGCAAGTTATCTTTGGCAGTTTGGAAATTTCACCTCAAGTAAAAAAGTATTAGATTCTTTTGATCTGAGAAATATAAAAGATTCAGGAATAGTAGATTTTACGATGGTAGCTTTCAGTTCTAATGGATGTACAGATACAGCTAAGTTTTCAATTGATGTTTGGAAAACCGGGATAAATAATTTGAATCCCAATGGCTTAAAAATAAATGTATATCCAAACCCTATTGAACAAACATCAGTGATATCATTTACCACAAATAAAACTGAAACGGTAAGTATTGAGATCTTTAATATGTTAGGCGAAAAAATTGCAGTGATCGAAAATAAAGAATTACAAAGCGGCTTGCATGAGTATGCTATTTCGAAAGATATGTTAACCTCAAGCGGGGTGTATCTTTTAAAAATAAATTCATCCTCTCAAAATGGTTTTGTTAGGCTATTGAAAAATTAGGTATGCTTCACGATCTGCTCGGCATTTTTTTTCCAAAACTATGTATCGGGTGTAATCGTACACTCTTAAAAAACGAGGAATACATTTGTTCATCGTGTAATTATCATCTTCCTGTTACCAATTATCATTTGCTTAAAAACAATCCTCTTGAAAAAACATTTTGGGGAAGAGTGCAAATTGAAAATGCATTTTCTTTTTTGTTTTTTAAAAAAGGGAATATCACTCAGCACTTACTACACGAGTTAAAATATAAGGGAAATAAAGAGTTGGGCATCTTCTTAGGAAATATCTATGGAGAGAAATTACAAAAACATATTGGTGATATTGATTGTGTGGTTTCTATTCCACTTCATAAAAGCAAACTTAAAAAACGCGGATATAACCAAAGTGATTTTTTTGCATCAGGACTTTCCTCTCAATTAAAACTTGAAGACTTGAGTGCTTTTATTTATAAAACCAAAGCCAACGAAACTCAAACAAAGAAAAGCCGTTACGAGCGTTGGGAAAATGTTGAGCAAATTTTTGAGCTTTCAAATAAAGAGATATTTAAAAATAAGCATGTGTTGCTTGTTGATGATGTAATTACAACCGGAGCTACAATTGAAGCATGCGCTCAAACATTGGCAAATGTTACCAACTGCAAAGTAAGTGTTGCCAGTATTGCCATAACAGCACTATAATGTGTCCTAATTCACAAAAGTTTGACGATAATTATAGTGTATCGATTGGAATGATCTATTTACTTTCGCCTAATAGTTTATATGAAGTTACTAATAAGAACGATTTTTTGTTTATCCTTGATTAATGTTGCTAGCGCTCAACAAACATGGGGATTGGCAGGTAGCAATTATGCTGGCGTTTCAAACATTGATTTAAATCCAAGCAGCATGATATTTTCAAAATGCACTTGGGATCTAAATCTAATGAGTGTTGATGGAAGTTTACTGAATAACAGTTTTTATACAAGCTCGCAGTTTGCCTTCCCTCAGTTTTTTAAACCTGAAATAACATTTGCAACTTCAAATATGTCGAATAAGACAAAACAGCAAGCAGCAGATTTGGTTATCACCGATAATATTCAAAACACAACATTTCTTAATATTTCTTCAACTATCAAAGGACCTTCATTTATGTTTACAAATGGGGATGATGCTTTTGCAATTACTACTGCATTAAGAGGAGGTGTTAGCGCGTTTAATTTACCTAAAACGCTAGTGCAACTGGCATACGAAAACCTTAACGCCCCCTCTCTTTACAATCAACCTTTCAAAGTGGATAATGGGGTAGCTGGTGCTGCAATGGCGTGGTTTGAAGTAGGTGGAAGTTATGCAAAGAAACTATCAGAAAACGCCAAATATATTTATGCCGGAGGTGTTTCGTTAAAAGCACTTGTGGGATTTGCCGGTGGTTATGGATTGAGTAATAGTATTGATTATACCGTTCCTTATCGTGGGAATTTTTCACCTACAAATCTCAACTTAGGTTATGGACATTCGATAAACACCGAAAAAGCACCAATCTCCCTTTCAAACCCATTGGGAAGCGGCACTACAATGGATATTGGGTTTACGGTGATACAAAAGAAGCACACAAAATCACGGCCATATTACAGTTGTCCAAATCTTACTGGAGGATCGTCTTCACAATATACTACAGCTAAAAATTATAAATGGAAATTCGGATTTTCATTAATTGATTTGGGAGGAATTACTTTTTCCAATAGTGCTTCAGCTTATAATTATAAAAATGTTGATACTTCTTGGGATAAGATCACAAGAGTAAATCCAAAAACACTTGCTCAGGTTGATCAGCTTATGTATGATAAATTTAATGGAGCTAATAATGCTTCAGTGACCAATCGGTTTTTTGTTTGGGCTCCATCAGCAGCGAGTATCCAATACGATTATAATTTTAACGATTTGATTTATGCAAATTTCAGTGTCGTACAACGTGTTGTGATTAATACTGAAGCACGATTAGCTCGAATGAATACACTTGCTTTCACTCCAAGATATGAAAGGTCTGACCTGGAAATTGCACTACCATTTATTTTAAACGAATACCTATATCCTAATTTAGGTTTGATGGTGAGATACAAATTCTTTTTTATTGGAAGCGACCAACTTGGTTCAACTCTTGGGTTTGCATCACTTTATGGATTGAATTTATATTTTGGATTTAAGATCAATCATATTGGCCGAATAGGCTCAGATCCGAGAATGGTTTATTAGACATCTTTTATCATTCAGGGTTAGATTCCTCACTTTGTTCGGAATGACAATTGCTCTGAATATTTGTAATCTCCATTAAAGTCAGTTTGTTTTAAACGATAGTAAGAAACACCTGAATAAG
>CAIUEQ010000094.1 GCA_903898215.1 uncultured Bacteroidota bacterium
ACTTCTCTAAAGTTCCACTTTTAAGTTTTGTTGATCATTATCTCAACCAAAATATTATTCCAGGCAACACAAAAAAGAACTGGAAAAACAATGAGTCTAAAACAAATGGTTTAACTGATCAGAGGAAAATATATTTATTAAATGACCCGCAAACAAGCGGTGGTTTATTGGTTTCTATTTCACCAGAATCTGTTAAAGATGTTCAACAATTATTCCTGAAAAATGGTTTAAATGATTTTATGCAACCAATTGGGAAGATGATTGAAAAAAGTAACTTTGAAGTGAAGATTATTTGATGATGTGATGATTAGATAATTTAGAAAAAATGAAACTCCTCACTGCGCAACAAATAAAAGATTGGGATGCTTATACCATCAATCATGAACAAATTAAATCTGTTGATTTAATAGAACGTGCTGCTGTTGCTTTTTCGAAATGGTTCTCCTCCTTTCAGGAGGAGTGTCGCGACAATAGTCGTGACGAGGTGGTGAAAATTTTCTGCGGACTCGGAAACAACGGAGGAGATGGTTTAGCAATCTCTCGCTTATTGGCGAAACAAAAAATTCATGTTGAAGTTTTCATTGTAGAATATTCAAAAATAAAATCAGCAGATTTTAAGTTGAACGAGAAAAAATTAATCGATCAGAAAAAAGTTCTCATCACTTATATTTCTCCAAATTCTGAGCTTCCAATCATTACCAAAAATTGTATTGTAATTGATGCTTTATTTGGAACAGGATTGAACAAACCAATTGATGGAGTTGCATTAAAAGTTGTTCAGCATATCAATGCAAATTCAACATGCACAATAGCTGTTGATATACCATCTGGATTAAAGTCGGAGACCTTCACTATTGATGAATTAGTTGAGAATAAAATTATCCATGCTCATCAAACATTAACTTTTCAAGTACCTAAACAAAGTTTTTTACATGCCGAAACTTTTCCTTTTGTTGGAGATTTTCATATACTTGATATTGGTTTAAAAAATGATTTTTTAGATTCTGTTTCATCTAATATTTTTTATATTACTCAAAACTATTTACCAAAATTAAACCCCCGAAATAAATTTTCTCACAAAGGAAATTTCGGTCATGCCATTTGCATTGGTGGAAGTTTTGGAAAAATTGGAGCGAATGTATTAATGAGCAAAGCTTGTTTAAGAAGCGGTGCAGGTTTAGTTACTTCATTTGTTCCAAAAGTTGGATATGCAATTTTGCAAACTTCGTTTCCTGAATGCATGGTGATGACGGATGATGAATTGTATGAAATTAGAAATTTTCCTGACATAAATAATTTTGATGCAATAGCAGTTGGACCGGGAATTGGGATGAATGACTTCACCTTAAAAAGTTTTTCTAAATGGTTGCCGACAATTTCAAAACCTTGTGTGATTGATGCGGATGCATTAAATATTTCAGCAAAACTTTTACAAGAACATCACGACTCATTTCACTTTCCCAAAAACACAATCATCACTCCTCACCCAAAAGAATTTGACAGACTTGCAGGTATTTCTAAAAACAGTTTTGAACGATTGCAAAAGCAAATTCATTTTGCTCAATACCATAAAATAGTTGTGGTGTCAAAAGGTGCACATACAAGTATTGCCACTCCTGATGGAAAAATTTACTTTAACTCAACAGGAAATTCTGCAATGGCAACAGCCGGTTGTGGAGATGTATTAACCGGAGTAATTACATCATTACTTGCACAAGGTTATAATACAATTGATGCCGCAATTCTTGGTGTATTTTTACATGGACTAGCAGGAGATATTGCCGCTAAAAATAAAGCCACCATCATTGCATCTGATATTATTGAAAAGTTGCCGGAAGCTTTATTTGCAATCCAATAATTATATAAAAGTTACCATTTGGGATGTGCACTTTTTAAGTGAACCATTTCTTTTTTTACCGGATGTTCGAATACTAATTCGGCAGCATGCAAACAAATACTTTGATCGGCATTTGGTTTTAACGCCCCATATTTTACATCACCTGCTATCGGACAACCTATAGCTGAAAGCTGTGCTCTTATCTGATGTTTGCGTCCGGTAAGTAATTCAATTTTAAGAATTGAAAACTTTCCATTATTTTCAATCACCTCATATTTTAATTGAGCTTTTGAACCGTCTTTTACTTCACTCACAAATGCTTTAGTGAAATTCTTTTTCTCATCACGTTTTAAATAATGAGTGATTAAATCTGCAGCATGTGGTGGTTTGTGTTCAACTTTTGCAAAGTAAAATTTCTTTACATTTCTGTCATGAAATAATTCATTCATTCGGGCAAGAGCTTTGCTTGTTTTAGCAAACAAAACAATTCCGCTCACAGGCATATCCAACCGATGAATCACTCCCAAAAAAACATCTCCCGGTTTATCGTATTTTTTTTTGATATAGGCTTTCACTTCCTCTTCCAAACTTTGAGGTTTGTTTGGCTCTGGTTGCACTGTTTGTCCAGACTTTTTTATGGAAGCTATAAGGTGATTGTCTTCGTAAATGATATTTGGCTCTTGGCTTTTAGCTATTGGCATCTGGTTTATTTTTGCTAAAGGCTAAAAGCCAAGAGCTAATCGCTGAATTTATTTAATATTGTTCTTTCTCGTTCGGAAAATCCTTACTCTTCACATCACTCACATATTGTTCTACGGCAACTTTTATTTCATCAAATAGATTGAGGTATCTGCGTAAAAATTTTGGAGAAAAATCTTTGTTTATTCCTAACATATCATGACTAACCAAAACTTGTCCATCAACAAAAGGACCGGCACCAATTCCAATCACAGGAATTTTAATGTTTTCGGAAACTCTTTTTGCAAGCAATGCAGGAATTTTTTCAAGCACAATTGCAAAGCATCCGGCTTCTTCAAGCAATTGTGCATCGCTTAATAGTTTTTCTGCTTCCACTTCTTCTTTTGCACGCACTTCATATGTTCCAAATTTATAAATACTTTGAGGAGTTAATCCTAAGTGCCCCATAACAGGAATTCCAGCTGTAAGAATACGTTTTACTGATTCTACCACTTCAGCACCGCCTTCTAATTTTACAGCATGAGCCTCGGCTTCTTTCATAATTCTGATAGATGAAACCAATGCTTCTTTTGAATTCCCTTGATACGAACCGAAAGGTAGATCAACAACAACCAATGCTCTAGCAACCGCACGAATTACAGATGATGCGTGAGAAATCATTTCATCAAGAGTAATTGGCAAAGTGGTTTCGTGTCCATGCATCACATTTGAAGCAGAGTCGCCTACAAGTAAAACATCAATCTTTGCAGCATCAAAAATCTTTGCCATACTATAATCGTAAGCAGTTAGCATTGAAATTTTTTCACCTCTCATTTTCATCTCCTGAAGAACATGAGTGGTAATTCTTTTTTCGTCTTTATAAGTACTCATAAATACAATTGAGGCTCAAAGGTAAAATAAATAAGCATTTGCCTATGCAACTTTTTTCGATGAAAATTGAACTTTATGTTTGATAGTATATATTCGCGGCAATGAAATTGAAAAACCTTTTTATTATTTTTATTTTTTTTATGGTATTGCAATCGTGTAAAAACGATATCGAAATTAATGCTCCTTGGAAAGAAACTGCAGTGGTAAACGGGTTTATAGATATTGGTACTACACATCAATATCTTAGGATCACAAAAACTTTTCAAAATGCGGCAAACCTCACTCCTCAGCAAGCTGCACAAATTTCTGATTCTCTTTATTTCGATTCATTAATAGTAAAAATAATTGACCTTACCGACACAACTCAAACATTCAATTTTTATAAGAACACTTCTATTCAAAAAGATCCGGGATATTTCGCCAGCGATAAAAACATTTTATATTATTGCGATAATATGCAACCGATTTTAGGTCATGTTTATAAGTTATATATCTATAATCCTAAAAGTGGAAATACTTATACATCACAGACTTCAATAGTTGACAAAGTGGTTATCATGAAAAATTCTCCAACTTATCAATTAGATATTTTTTATGATCCTAAATTTCCAAATTACATTAATTTTGAATGGAATATTGCTCAAAATGCTGCAATATATACAGCACTCATTCGATATTATTATACTGAAAACAGCATCTCAAAAACTGCCGACCAATTAATTGCAATCAATGATTTCGACAAGTTTTCTTTCAATTTTAAATCGGATCAAATGAATCAATTTTTTATCAATACTTTTGGTCGTAGAGATGTCATAAATAACCCTTCCGATACTTTAGTTTTCAGAAAAATAAATAGCATTGATTATATTGTTTTAGCAGGAACCGCTGATTTAAAAACCGCAGTTGACTTAAGCAAACCCAACACAAGTTTGCTTCAGGTAAAACCTGATTTCAGTAATATTCAAGGCGGATTAGGATTATTCACAAGCCGCAGTACAACTACAAAATATATCCCTTTTGATTTAAAAACTCCATATAGCAGCGAAAAGAATTTAACAGTAAATGTTAAAGGATTTGCTCAACCATAAGACTGACAATTTGTGCTGCTAAACTATAGCTGATAATTCTTTTTTGTCATTGTTTCTTCATTAATCTGCCATTTCTATCATCAAAATACGGTTTATTGTATTGGCACTTTCATTGATAAAGATGCGGTAATAGAAAATAAAATTATGAGCAAAATTATAGGAATCGATTTAGGAACAACCAACTCTTGTGTTTCCGTTATGGAAGGCAACGAACCGGTTGTAATTGCAAACAGCGAAGGCCGCAGAACTACTCCTTCCATCGTTGCATTTATTAAAGATGGTGAACGTAAAATTGGTGACCCTGCAAAACGTCAGGCTGTTACTAATCCCAAGAACACAATTTACTCTATAAAGCGTTTTATGGGTAATACATTTGATCAAGTTTCATTAGAAATTTCACGTGTACCTTACAGTGTTAAAAAAGGTGACAACAATAGTCCACGTGTTGACATTGATGGAAGGTTATACACTCCACAAGAAATTTCAGCAATGATTCTTCAGAAAATGAAAAAAACTGCTGAAGATTATCTTGGTCATGAAGTTAAAGAAGCTGTGATTACAGTTCCTGCATATTTTAATGATGCACAACGCCAAGCTACAAAAGAAGCCGGTGAAATCGCTGGTCTAACTGTAAAAAGAATCATCAACGAACCTACTGCTGCTGCATTAGCTTATGGCTTAGACAAGAAACATAAAGACATGAAAGTGGTGGTTTTTGATTGTGGTGGTGGAACTCATGATGTTTCAGTGTTGGATTTAGGAGAAGGCGTATTTGAAGTAAAATCAACTGATGGTGATACACACTTAGGTGGAGATGATTTCGATCATTTGATTATTGATTGGTTGGCTGATGAATTTAAAAATGATGAAGGCATTGATTTGAGAAAAGATCCAATGGCTTTACAACGTTTGAAAGATGCTGCTGAAAAAGCTAAGATTGAATTATCAAGTTCTCCTCAAACGGAAATTAATTTACCATATATCATTCCTGTTGACGGAATTCCAAAACACTTAGTTAAGACTTTGACTCGTGCAAAGTTTGAACAAATTGCTGATACATTAATTAAACGTACAATTGAGCCTTGTAAAACAGCATTAAAAAATGCAGGATACACAACAAGTGATATTGACGAAATTATTTTAGTAGGTGGATCAACACGTATTCCTGCAATTCAAGAAGCCGTTGAGAAATTTTTTGGAAAGTCTCCATCAAAAGGAGTAAATCCTGATGAAGTAGTTGCTATTGGAGCTGCAATTCAAGGTGGTGTTTTAACAGGTGAAGTAAAAGACGTATTATTATTAGATGTTACTCCGTTGAGTTTAGGAATTGAAACTATGGGTGGTGTAATGACAAAACTAATCGAGTCAAACACAACTATTCCAAGTAAAAAATCTGAAACATTCTCAACAGCTAGTGATAACCAACCAAGTGTTGAAATCCATGTATTACAAGGTGAAAGACCAATGGCAAATCAAAACCGTTCATTAGGTCGTTTCCACTTAGATGGCATTCCTCCTGCGCCACGCGGACTTCCTCAAGTTGAAGTAACTTTTGATATTGACGCGAATGGTATTTTGCATGTGAGTGCAAAAGATAAAGGAACCGGAAAAGAACAAAAAATTCGTATCGAGGCAAGCAGCGGATTAAGTGATGCTGAAATCGAAAAGATGAAAAAAGAAGCAGAAGCGAATGCTGAAAGCGACAAAAAAGCTAAGGAAGAAGTTGAAAAAATAAATATGGCTGACAGTCTTGTTTTCCAAACAGAAAAACAACTGAAAGAATATGGTGAGAAAATTCCTGCTGAGAAAAAGACAGCTATCGAAACTGCTCTTGAAGATTTAAGAAAAGCTCATGGCGAAAAAAACATAGCAGCAATTGACACTTCAATGGAAGCTTTGAATGCCGCTTGGCAAGCTGCTTCTCAGGATTTGTATAATGCAACTCAAAATGCAGAAGCAAACGGATCAACTGAAGCTAACGCTGGTGCTGAAGCAGGTGAACCGAAAGTTCAGGATGTGGATTTTGAAGAAGTGAAATAAATTTTCAAGTTTCATAGAAACATTTTCGAAAGAAATTTTCGTAAATAAAAAACTAAAAGTCATCACAAATTTGTGGTGACTTTTTTTATCTCTTTAAAAAAATTAATTTAGCACAATGCAACAAGGACCAATTGGTGTATTTGATTCAGGCTACGGAGGACTTACAATTCTAAAAGAATTAAAAGCACATCTTCCTCAATATGATTATTTGTATTTAGGAGATAATGCACGTGCGCCATATGGAACACGATCTTTTGAATCTGTTTATCAATATACACTCGAATGTGTAAAGCATTTATTTGACATGAAATGCAGGTTAGTAATTCTTGCTTGTAATACCGCATCAGCAAAAGCGTTAAGAACAATTCAACAAAAAGACATTCCATTAATTGATCCAACATTGCGAGTACTTGGTGTAATCAGACCTACGTGTGAAATTGTTGGTAATTACACAAAAACCGGGCATGTTGGAATACTTGGAACATCAGGAACTATATTGTCAAACTCATATCCAATCGAAATTGAAAAACTATTTCCATCAATACAAGTTTATCAGGAGGCTTGTCCAATGTGGGTACCATTAGTTGAAAATAATGAATACGAAAATGATGGAGCTGATTATTTTATTCAAAAAAACATTAACGAGTTATTATCTCAATCACCACAAATTGATACCATCGTTTTAGGTTGCACTCATTATCCTCTTCTTATAAAAAAAATTAAAAAATTTCTTCCCTCTCATATAAAATTATTATCGCAAGGAGAAATTGTAGCAAATAGTTTAGTTGACTATTTATCTCGTCATCCGGAAATTGAAAATGTATGCAGTAAAAACAAAACTTACACTTTTCTGACAACTGATTCGAGTGGGAATTTTGATGAACACGCAGCTTTGTTTTTTGGAGAAACAGTAAAGTCATCACACTTACAATTGTGAAATTTAATACCCTTTTCTATTGGCGTTTTTTGATTCCTCTGGTTTTATTATGTAATGAGGCCACATCACAAATTCAAATTCAAAAATGCGATAATAAAACACTCACCATTGAACAATTAGTTGTTGATCATTTTTTAAAAGGTGGAATTAAAATCACAAAAATTGAATCTCGCACACATCCTGACGGAATTGGCATCTTCACCGACCCTCAAAAAATATTGGGTATAAAAGAAGGAATCGTTTTAGCTACAGGAAATATTGATTCGATTAAGGGACCAAACATACGCTTTGGAATGAGTTCGCATTTCCCGGATAGTAAAGATTATAAAGATGATGATTTTATAACACACTCACAGAATTTTGATGCGATGGTTTTGATCATTAATTTCATTCCTACTTTTGATAGCATTTGCTTTGAATATTGTTTTGGTTCTGAAGAATATCCTGAGTTTGTAAATTCTGAGTTCAATGATTTGTTTGTAATGTATTTTAAACCTAAAGGATTAAAAGTTAATGGAAGTACAAATATCGCTTTGCTTCCCGACCATCAGCCTGTTTGCATCAATCAAGTTAACAAAAAAAAGAACAGCGACTATTTTATTGATAATACTTTCGACAACCATTTCAATAAATATAAAAAAAAACTGGAACCCCTCAATCAAAAATTATTTGATAATTATGAATATGATGGTTTTACAAAACTACTCACTGCCGGCTCGCGAGTATTGCCAGGTAAAGAGTATGAACTTAAAATTATTATTTGCGATTTAAATGATTTCAATTTTGATTCGGGAGTTTTTTTGAAATCAAAATCATTTAGGAGTATTCCTGCAAAAAACACTTTTAAAAAATCGAAGTTTAAAAAATATTCATTTCAATTTGATGTGGCAAAAGCAACCTTAACTGATGATAATATGAATGCAATTCCAGATTTGGCATCATACATTATCAGTAATCAAATTGATAGCATTTATATCATAGGTCATACCGACTCAACAGGAAATGCTGATTCAAATTTCAATTTATCAATACAAAGGGCATCAACTGTAAAACTATTATTGATAAATAATGGAGTAAGTGAAGATAGAATTCGAACATTAGGAAAAGGAAGTAAAACTCCTATAAACAGCAATGCAACCTATGAAGGTCGCATGCTAAACAGAAGAGTTGAAATATTATTATTTAAAAAGTAAATCTATTGCTTAATAAACTTTACTAGTTTTTGCGTTTCTCCGATTTCAATTTTCATTAAATAAATTCCTTGGTTAAAATCATTTAATTGAATTGATTGATCAACAATTCCTATTGCTGTTTGATCTTTTATTTCATGATAAACTTCACGCCCTGTAACATCAAATATTGAGATAACAATTTGAGTCAACTGATTTAATTCAAACGAAATATTAATTTGATCTCCTGCAGGATTTGGATAAACTTTAAATTGATTCCTTTCAGAAATATCACTAATTCCTGAGTTCGTTACATTAATATTTTTAGTAATTGAATCATTGCATCCATTCGAATCTAACAAAGCTAACTGCACAAAATAATTTCCATTTGCAGCATAACTATGAAGTGGATTTTTAATTATTGAAACAGCAGAATTATCGCCAAAATTCCAATTACGATTTTGGATATTACCAATACTGGTATCTGTAAATTGTATAGTTTTGCCGGTAGAAACATAAGTAAAACCAGCTCTTGGCAAAGGATTAACCACAACTTTAATTGGCTTCGAATTTTTATAACAACCATAATTTGTATCCATTACAATTACAGTTGCTAAATCATTGTTGTTGAATTTTTTTATTGAACCAATAGTTGAATAATAATTTAATGCTCCTGATTGAATTGTATCAATTACGTTACGCAAAAACAAATATTTATTTGTTCCTGTTGGTTGATTTGAAAATAAAGTTTGAACGGCATTTACACAAAATTGCTTTGTTGTATCTATACCTGAATTAGAAAAACTTAATACAGGTTTTGTTGATGGTGTGTTCACACCTGTGACAGAAATTATTGAATCAATAACACTACAAGCCAAATTTAATGAATCGATAATTATAATATGAATATTATTTGTGCCTTTTAAAATATTTACCGGAACACTAGCATTTGCAGCGTATCCCAAATTATTAATATTAATTGAATATTTTATTGCATTGATATTTGAGATAGAGATATTTTCTGTTCTTGAAGATGTGTCGGAACTTAAACAACTAAATTTTGGTCCTGTGTAGTTAAATGAAACATAAGGGCATCCTAAAGTTTGACATGTTTGGGAAGCTGCTAATCCATTTGCACATAAACCTTGAGTAGTAGATCTTACTTTTAAATTCGTCAACGTCCCTCCCGCTAATCCAGTAATTGTATGAGAAAGTCCTGTAGCTCCAGAGCTAGGAATTTGCCAAGTTTTACCTGTATCTGTACTAATATTATAACCGGTTGCTCCACTCACATTATTCCAAACAAACTGAACCGAATTAGATGTTGGAGTTCCACATGTTAATAATGGAGCAACTATAGGCAAACGAACTAAAACAGATTTTGAATTACTTGACAAACTTTTGCATCCAAATGAATCGATAGCAATGATGGTGAACACATTTGAAGAAGAAAATAAATTTGTCCTAAATGTTTTCTGAATAGTATTTTGAATAGTTGAAGTATCTCTTAGGAATCGATAGGATAAAAAATTACCACTCCCTGTAAAAGTTACCGAATCATTTTGGCAAACACTGTCGGCAGAAGCTGTAAGCACAATACTAGGAATGCCATGTTGAGTGATAATAATATTAGCACTCGTTGCAGAACAATTATTTGAATTGGTAACAGTAACTCTATAGGTGCCTGTATTTTTAACAGTAATAACTTGTGAAGTATCACCATAAGGATACCATGAATAAGTTAACCCGGCACCTAATGGAGCGTTTAAAACGATTGAATCATTTGAACCGCATAGAGATAAATTTCCTGAAGGAGTAACTAATGTTGATGGCTTTGCTAAAACTGTAATAGCTTTAAAAGTTGTAGGAGAAGTTCCATAGGTATTTGTAGTATGTAAGTTTGCTGAAATTGTTCCTGCAAATGAATAAACTACTTTTTGATTTTGTTGAGTTGAAGTTGATGGTGATGCACCTGTTCCGAACGACCAAACGTATCCTGTTGGAAGATTAATTCCACTTCCTGAATAATAAACCGTATCGCCAACACAAACTGTTGCCGGATTTGGAATGGTAGTAATAACAGCAGTTGGTGGACCAACATTTATTTGACCAAAAGTAAACGACTTGGTATAAATTTGGTCACCTGATGTTGAACCATTATTATTTGCAGAATTCATTGTTGTATAAAATGTAACATTACCAACACCAATGCTAGGAGCTGTCCAACTGAATGTCCAACTAGCTGTTCCTCCTGTAAAAGAAGTTCCCGAACTACTATGTGCAATATATGTTCTGCTTCCAGATGATAATATGGTTGAACCAGTTCCAGCAGTAAAACTTCCTGCCATCGCATTTGAACTGCTCAAAACTGTTGCTTCAAAACCGTATCTAACAATACTACTTTGCGTTAAACTATAGGTAATGGCATAAGTGTCTCCGGGTGTATATCCACCCGATGGAATATTTGTAGTTAATGTAATATTACCCCAATTTGTTCCACTTGAAATAACACTACCACTATGACAAGAGGTACAATTCCCTTCTGATGGACCTCCAGTTGTAGCAACCGGTGGAGCACTGCTAGAGTATGTGATGGCTTTATAACTAATTAACGTAAGTGATAAAAAAAAGAAGATACTAACAAATTTAGAGCTTGAAAAAATATTAGGCATTTGATTTTGGTTTAGAATGAAGCAATAATATCAAATTAATTTATCAAATTTGGAAATTGAATTTAAAAATATTCCTCAAAATTTAATAATAAATGAAACGTTTTGGATTAATTGGGTTTCCGTTAAAGAACACTTTCTCAGTAAATTATTTTACAGAAAAATTTGAGTCATTAAATCTTGACGATCATATATATGAAAATTTTCCAATTGAAAATATTGAAGAAATCATTTCTCTTGTAGAAAACAAAACTGACCTTATCGGTTTAAATATTACTGTACCACATAAAGTTTCTATAATAAAATATTTGGATGAATTGGATGAAAGTGCAAAAGTAGTTGGAGCTGTAAATTGTGTGAAGATTGTTCGTTTTAATCAATCAACAGATAATAACCATAATGCTTCCGTTAACAATAAAAATTTTAAACTCATTGGATTTAATACGGATGTATTTGGATTTAAAAAATCACTGGAAACATTTTTAGGAGAGGAAAAACATTTCGATAAAGCATTAATTTTAGGAACCGGAGGTGCATCAAAAGCTGTTGCATATATTTTAGAAAAACTGAATATTGATTTCAAATTTGTAACTCGAAACAATAAACTTCAAACATTAAACACCAAACAATTATCTTACGAAATGTTGGACGAGGAAATCATCCACCAATATCAACTCATCATTAATTGTACTCCAATTGGGATGTTTCCTAACATTAATGAAGCTCCTCAACTTCCCTATCAATTTATCACCCCAAAACATTTTGCGTTCGATTTAATTTATCATCCAAACGAAACATTGTTCCTCAAAAATTTCAGAGAACATGAAGCTAAAACTAAAAATGGTTTAGAAATGCTGCATTTACAAGCCGATAAGGCCTGGGAGATTTTTCAATGAATTGATTAAAATTTTTAGCCACAGACCTGCCTGCCAAGTGAGGCTTGAATGGCAGGCGGGTTTCACAGAATAATTTCATTCCTTTTTTTTTAATAAAAAAAAATCTGCTTAATCTGTGGCTATTTCTATTCTGTTTTCGCAATAAAAAAGCCGATACAAAATTTGTACCGGCTTAATATCTATAGTTTAAAAAACTTACTCTTTAACAAATTTAGATTGCTCTTTAAATTCTCCATTTTTAGAAGCTACTTCAATTAAATAAATTCCTGTATTTAAGTTGCTAATGTTTTGAGAAATTTCAGAATTGTTGGTTGAAATTGTTCCTGTATTTGTTAAAATTAATTTACCTACCAAGTTGTATATATTAATTGTCACATCACCATTGTATGAATTATTTAAAGAGATGTTAATATTTTCTGTTGCAGGAACAGGATAAACATTTACCACGCTTCCTAATGAATGATTTATTGTGATGATATCATTATTAAAATCAACAGGCACAACTGGCGAATAGGTAAATTTATTATTTACATCAACTTGTTTTAATCGGTAATAATTAACTGCCGATAAACTTGGAGTTGGGTCTACCAATTTATAATTATTAGTTACGATTGAATTAAAGTGACCTTTAACTTCACCAATCTTAAAGTAATTAATTTGATCTGAAGAACGCTCAACATCAAAGTGACTATTGTTAATTTCTGATGATGTAACCCATGATAAATTCACCAATTTATTAGGAGACTTTTCTGCAGTAAATTTTGACAAAACAATTGGTAACGAACCTCCATTATTGCTAATAATAATCATAAATCTGTTTGCTCCAAAAGTTGCAGCAACAGCATTATTAATGGTAAATGTATATTGAGAAGCAGATCTTAAATTAGTAACTGTGCTAGTATAATTATCAATTAAAAATAAATCAAGATTTGATGCGAATTGACTTACTCCAGAAAAATAAAAATAATAAGTTCCATTTGCTGCAGTTGCTTTCAATAAGATGGTATCTGCTGAAGATGTAATTGTAGGATAAGAACTATAAGTTAAATTGATATTATCACTTCCATAACTTGATAAATTTGTAGATGGATTTGCCATCTTCTTGATATCGTAGCTATCATAATTTTTTGTTGATCCATTTGTATAACTAAAAATATACTGATCATATTCAGTTGAATCTAAATACATTTTAATTCCTAACTCTTGAGCAGCTGTTTTAAATAATTGTGCTGGAGCACTAGTACTTTTGTATGCTTCTTTAAATGTAAATGCAGGTGATGAACCAGTTGTTTGAACCCAGAATGAACCACCTGAAGGAATCAAACCACTTGTAAGAGTTCCGCTATGAGTTGATGCATTATATGATTTATAACTATTAGCAGAAGCATCAAACATGGTAACTGTATTTAAAATATTTGTTATGCCAACACCAGCGGTGAATTGAGCATTAAAATCATACGTACATGGATAAGGATTTCCAATAAGATTCCAACCTGCACCTGTTCCTCCATTACTTACAGATACAGAAAAATCACCTGTAGGAATAGCACCTGTTACATTTAATGTTACTGCAGCATTTTGAGCTGTACTTGTTGATCCACTCAAAAGAGTAGCATCAGTACGATCTCCTCTAACCAAAACTCTGTAACCTGTGCCGGCCGTTAAATAACTAGCTGTAGTATTTGCAGGTGAAACCCAAGCTCCACTTGCTTCTGAATAAGTAAAAAAAGATGATGCATTAGAGGATGTCCAATCAAAACCATTTGTATTATAATTTGCTGTTCCAACAGGACCTGTTCCACCTGTACCGCCTGTAATAAATATTTGCGATTGCCATCCGTTTCTTATTGACACATTACTTCCAGAAGTAACAGGTGCAGCTAAAGACCTAAATCTTCTGCCACTAACTGGTACATATCTTTGTACATTAAAATTACCGGTTATTGTTCCACCAACAGGACCAACATTTGCTGTTCCTGATGCATTTGATAAAAGCGTTACATAACCAGATGTAGAAAATGTACCTGCAGTAACAGTAAGTAAATTACTGATATCAAAATGATCAATTACAGAAACTGTATTTCCAGATTTATTTACCACTAAAGTATTAATTGTAAGTGGAGTTACTCCTACATCAAATGATTGCGCACTTGCACCTGTACATGTTATTGTTGAAGAGTTTACAGTTAATGTACCAAGATTACTTAAACTACCAGCAAGTGTTAATCCATAATTGCTTCCTGTATTAAAAGAACTTCCAGTATTTATAGTTAAGTTACCATTAACGTTTAATGCAGAGGCTAAAGTAACAGAACCGACATCAATTCCACTCTCTCCAATATTTAAATTATTAAAGGGTATTCCACTTGCATTTAAATTATTTGTTCCGTATATCGTTACAGTTGACCCAGCTGTTGTAACTGTTCCTGCTGTATAAGTCAACACACCATATATGTTAACAAAACCAGATAATGATAAACTTCCACCTGATTTATTTATAGTAATATTTGGTAGTTTACCGTACCCTATTGAATTGTTTCCTGTAAATATTTGTACTGCAGAACCACCAATTGTAATAGCTGTTGTTGAAGCGAAGCCAGCATTAGAGTTGTTTCCTTGATATCCAGACATTACTATATTTCCATTAGCAGCAATACTTCCACCTAACAAACTAATATCATACGCTCCATTAGTACTCAAGTTTAAAGTACCATTTACTATCTCAGCTCCAGCGAAGTTTACATCCAAATCATTTATTGCAGTATTATTATAAATGGTCAAATTATAAAAAGTAAAACCTGCATCCAGATTTGCAGCTGTAAAGACAGCAGACATCTGTATTTTCACTGTCCCACTATTATGAGTAAATATACCTGAAGTAAAAAGAAAATCTCCATTTTGAATTGTAAAAGTATTTGCATTTGGTGCCACTAAAGTACCTCCTGATATTGTAACAGTTCCAGTAATAGCAACTGGCTTTGTTCCACCGTTAAATGTACCTGATGAAACAGTAAGAGCTGAACCAGCTGTTGCTGTTGCTGTGCTATTCAAATATGTTCCGCCACTAATTGTTATAGCTCCTAAATTTTGAGTACCTGCTCCAGTACAATTATAAGTTCCACCACTACAAGTAAAACTCCCTGCAGTAACTGTTCTAGCTCCACTAAAAGTAATATTACCAGTATATGCAGCTGTCATTGAAATAGACCCTGCACCAACTGAAAAATTTGCCGGAATGATACAATCACCACCTCCTGCATCAAAAACTGCTACATCACCACTAACAGGAACACCTGTTGCTCCTCCTCCACCTGAAACAGTGTTCCAATTGCCTGCTACATTAGAATTTCCACCGAATGACGTCCAGTATCTGGTAGTTGCATGAATATTACTGACGAAAAGTAATATTACAATTGCAGTTAGTATCTTTTTCATATTGAGTTTTTATAATCTATTTTTATCCTCATCAAAAATATTTTATTTTATTTAAAAAACAAATTCTTTTAAAATGGTTTTTAAGGTTACTTATATAAACTTTACGTATTTTTTTTTACATTTGAATTTTAAATCTTAAAAATATGAAAAAATATTTACAATGCTCATTCGTTATTATCTTTTCAATTTTGTTTTTCCCAATCTTATCAGCACAAACTACTTATACATGGAATGTATCATCTGGTGATTGGGGAACATCAACAAGTTGGAATCCTTCACGAAGTTCGCCATCACCAAATGATATTCTAATCTTTAATGGCAGCACAATTGCGTCACCGACTGTAACTAATATCCCAAAAGACAGTATTGGTAAATTAAGACTTATCAATAATGCTCAAGTAAATTTTTCATCTGCAGTTGCGACAGCAGGTGTTGGAACCATTTCACGAAGTGGAACAACAATAACTGGTTCTAGTACTCAATTCCTTAACCAACTTATGGTTGGTGATGGGTTTTATCATGGTAGCGGATCAGGTATAGCTGAAGTTGTAAGTATTGCATCAAATGTAAGTATGACAGGTACTGTATCTTCTACTGCTACAGGTTTAGCATGGAATATTTGGCCAAGAATTTCAATCATGAGTACAAGTGCACCTGCATTTGAAATTCAATCAGGTAGTTCACTCACCTGTAGTGCAGCTAACCCAAAATCAATAGTTATTTTTATGGGAAGCGGAAGTAAAGCACTAATTTCAGGAACAATATTTTTGACAAATGGAAGACATAAATTTACTTCTAATGATAGTAATGCAATTGTTTTTAAAAATGGTGGAACTCTTAATATTACCGATGGTTATAATGGAATACCATTTGGAACAGTTGGCAATACAAATGTTGTAACTTTTGATAGTGGTTCAACTTATATTACAAATTCAACAACAACACCTTTTGGACTTGCGGCTCCTGCTTCAAGAGTTTATTTTGCACATGGTAGTAATTATATTCATAAGAACCC
>CAIUEQ010000095.1 GCA_903898215.1 uncultured Bacteroidota bacterium
AGAAATTTCTTTCAAAATAGCATATTTAACCCCGAAACCACCATATGTTGATAATCCCGGTGTGAAGAATGTTAATGATGTTGGAAACCCAGCATATACCTCAACGCTTAGGCGCGAATATTGAGCTCTGGCAGAAAATGTTAATAAAAACAAAATGATAACTAAATATTTATTTTTGCTCATAAGCAAAGTATATATAACATTAGTGATTAAATAAAATGGTTTACTTTTACGCTACAATATTAGCACTTTCTTGTAAAGAGAAAAATTTTAAAGTGTGGAAATATAATATAAAGAACAAAATACTTCATGAAAACCAACGACAAACTGAGTAATAACGCACTAAACAGGGTAGATTTAAGCACGTATAAGAAATTGGACAAAGCCTCAATTTTATTAATCTTAGACGATATTAGAAGTGCTCTTAATGTTGGTTCTATCTTCAGAACAGCAGATGCTTTTAAAATTGAAAAAATATATTTGTGTGGAATTACTGCTATTCCACCAAATAAAGACTTGCTAAAATCGGCACTGGGAGCAACAGAATCAGTTGATTGGGAATATCGAAGTAGCACAAGCGAATTATTAAAAGAATTAAAAGAAAAGGGCAGCATTAAAATTTTCAGTATTGAACAAACTCAAAACAGCCTAGCTCTGAATGAATTTAAACCTGTAACGGAAGAAAAAATTGCACTCATTTTCGGAAACGAAGTTGATGGTGTTGCTCAGGAAGTTATCAATTTATCTGATGGAAGTATTGAAATTCCTCAATTCGGGACCAAACATTCATTTAATGTTGCTGTGTCGGCAGGAATTGTGCTTTGGGATGTTTATGCTAAAACACATTTGAATAACCACTCAAATATATAATATTTTGAATTGCCCATTTAAATTCAAATTTTCAAAAATGATTTGAATTAATGAAGTTGGGAAACTCGAATCATATTGTAGGTAATTTTCAAAACGCTCCTGAGGTGTTCCATTCGGAAATAGTGTTTCCTTTATTTTCAAAACTTTTGTAAGATCCTGCTCCAACTTTTCTTTTAACTTTTCATTGATCTCTTTTTTCAATTTACCATAGAAAGCAATTTGTTCATTTTTATGTTTGATCAATTTTGAAGCAAGTTGATTATCCAATTTTTTTAACTCGTCAATCATTTTCTGAATATTGCCATCAATTAAATCTGTTGTTTCATTTATATCAAACCCTGCAACTTTTTCTAAAAATAGCTTACTGAGTTTTTCTGATGATTCGAAAAAAAGTGAAACATCAAGTCCTGATTTTTCAATTCTATTTTGTAAACTTTTATTAAGCAGCATGAATGAATTTCTCAACCACAAAATTGGTAAATCAATATCATGAATTTCAAAAACATCTTTTAACTGAAGCCAATACGCAATCTCTCCAGGTCCACCAATATAAGCTAAATTCGGCAAAATCATTTCCTGATAAACAGGTCTCAAAACTACATTCGGACTAAACTTTTCAGGATGCGTTTCAATTTCCTTTTTAATTTCTATTTCACTAAATTTTATATCCGTGTTAGCAACAATAAAACTGCTGTCAACTTTTTTTATAAGATGTCTTCCCTGCTCCGACAAATAGAAAAAATTAATCTCTCTTCCATTAATTTGAAGTTTATATTTTTCCTCTAAAACTGAATTTGTACGACTAATTGCTTTAAAACTTTTTTGTTCGATAATATCATCAAGCATCACTTTTTTGAATGATTGTTTCAATCTTTCATCATCAGGCTCAATCGATACCAAACCATATTTACCAAAAAGTGCATGAACAATTTTTTGTGTTGCTTCCGAAAGAGTTGAACTCTTCAAATACGCTTCTTCAAACAATATAAGTAGTGAAGGCAAATGTTCGCTGTTTGCAAACAATGTTTTTACTTCATTGATAAAACCCGAAAGTGAATGAGTAGAAATTTTGCCTACCGGTTTGTTTTGAGAATCAGTTTTCCAAGTAACTGTTTTATTAAAAAGATGAATGTGATTTACCTCTTCAAAATCGTGATCCTCGGAAGCAAGCCAAAATACTGGCACAAAATGATTGTTTGGATATTTTAATTTGAGTTCTTCGGAAAGTTTTATGGTTGTTAAAATCTTATAAATGAAATAGAGAGGTCCGGTAAAAACACAAAGCTGATGACCGGTTGTTACCGTAAAAGTATTTTCATTTTTGAGAGAATGAATATTAGCTAAAACTTTTTCATCTGTAATACCAATTGATGAATATTGATCAAGCAAAACCGAAACTAGATTTTCTCTCGACTGAGTAGTGAAACGTCTGTTTTTTATAGCCTCTCCAAAAGAATTTAAATCAGGAGATAATGAATAAAATTGTTTCAGAAAATCATTTCCTGATAAATAATCTAAAATGATTTTTGGAAACATTCCTGTTTCTGCTAATGGAATTTCTTTCAAGGTCAATGTGTAATTTTTTATCGAAGATAAGTATTGGACTTAAAATGAAACAACAGTTATTTCACAATGTTTCCGATTAGATCAAAGTCGGTGGCTTCTGTTACCAAAACGTCAGCGAAATCTCCAATCCTCACATAATTAGTTTTTGCATCAACCATCACTTCATTATCAACTTCAGGTGAATCAAATTCGGTTCTTCCAACAAATTGTCCGTTCTCTTTTCTGTCGAATAAAACCTTAAAAGTTTTGCCAACTTTTTCCTGATTGATCTCTGCAGAAATTCCTTGTTGAATTTCCATGATTGTTGCAGCTCGTTCTTCTTTTATATTTTGTGGAACATCATCAACCAAACCACCTGCGTATGTTCCTTCTTCGTGCGAATAAGTGAATATTCCTACACGATCTAATTTTGTAGTTTCAACAAAACTTTTCAACTCTTCAAAATCGGCTTCAGTTTCGCCTGGATGTCCTGCAATTAAAGTTGTGCGAATAGCGATTCCCGGAACACGTTCACGAATTTCGTCTACCAATTCAATCGTACGTTTTTTAGTAATTCCTCTGCGCATAGTTTTCAGCATATTATCGCTGATATGTTGCAAAGGAATATCGATATAGTTGCAAATATTTTCTCTCTCACGCATTACATCCAAAGCTTCCATAGGAAATTGAGAAGGATAAGCATAGTGCAAACGAATCCAGTCGGCACCTTTAATATCTGAAATTCGTTTCAGCAGTTCGGCAAGTTTTCTGTCGCCATAATTATCAAGTCCGTAAAAAGTACTGTCTTGTGCAATGATGAGAATTTCTTTGGTACCATTTTTTACCAATCCTTTTACTTCAGCTTCAATTTGCTCAAAAGATTTTGAGATATGTTTGCCTCGCATAATAGGAATCGCGCAGAATGAACAAGGTCTGTCGCAGCCTTCGGAAATTTTCAGATAAGCATAATGAGATGGTGTAGTAAGTAATCTTTCACCTATCAATTCATGTTTGTAATCTGCTCCCAAAGTTTTCAATAATTGCGGAAGGTGAAGCGTTCCAAAATATTCATCTACATCAGGAATTTCCTTTTCAAGATCGGGTTTATAGCGTTGAGAGAGACAACCGGTAACATATAATTTATCGATCTTCCCTTTTTGTTTTGCATCTGCATAACTCAAAATAGTATCAATACTTTCTTGTTTTGCATTATCAATAAAACCACAAGTATTGATGATAATTATATTGGCATTATCTTTTTTTGATTCGTGTTCAACAGAAAAATCATTGGCTTTTAGTTGGCTATACAAAACCTCGCTATCAACAATATTCTTGCTGCATCCGAGAGTGATGATATTGATTTTATCTTGTTTAAGAGTTTTGGTTTTCATTTTATTTCACGCAGATAGCGCAGATTTTCGCAGACAACTTTAGTTGAAATTAATTTTTAATTGAACAATGAATCAACAAATTCTTGTCTGTTAAATATTTGAAGATCATCAATTCCTTCACCCACACCAATATATTTTACAGGTACTTTAAACTGATCGGCAATTCCTATAACCACCCCGCCTTTTGCTGTTCCATCTAGTTTTGTAAGTGCCAGCGCATTTACTTCTGTTGCTGATGTAAATTGTTTTGCTTGTTCAAAAGCGTTTTGACCTGTTGATGCATCAAGCACAAGCAATACTTCATGCGGAGAATCAGGAACAACTTTGCTCATCACTTTTTTAATTTTTGTGAGCTCATTCATCAAACCGATTTTATTGTGTAAACGTCCGGCTGTATCAATGATCACAACATCTGCATTTTCATCAACGGCAAATTTCACAGCATCAAAAGCTACTGAAGCAGGATCAGTATTCATTCCGTGTTCAACAACTTTTACACCGTTACGCTCACCCCAAATTTTAAGTTGCATTACAGCTGCAGCTCTAAAAGTATCGGCAGCACCAAGTACAACATGCTTTCCTGATTTCTTAAATTGATTAGCAAGTTTGCCGATGGTTGTTGTTTTGCCAACTCCATTTACACCTACAACCATGATTACATAAGGTTTTTTACCTTGAAGGTTTTCAAAAGTAGAAAGACTTTCGTTATTATTTTCTTCCAGCAAATGAGCGATTTCTTCTTTCAAAATAGTATTAAGCTCACTTGAGTTAATGTACTTTTCAATGGTAACTCGCTTTTGAAGACGCTCAATAATTTTTAATGTGGTGTGAATTCCAACATCCGAGGAAACAAGAATTTCTTCCAATTCATCTAAAAAAGAATCATCAACCGTGCTTTTTCCAACCAATGCCTTACTGATTTTTGAAAACAGATTGGTTTTGGTTTTGCTAAGCCCTTGATCGAGTTTTTCTTTTTTATCTTTACTGAATAGGTTAAATATTCCCACGTTCTATAAATTTATAAAAAAACAAAAAGCATCCTGAAATTCAGAATGCTTTATCATTTCTTTTTCTATAATTATTAACCTTTAAAAATCGTTTTAACGCTTTCGTTAGGTACAATTACCGACTTAAAAGAATAAGCACCTTTTTTGTTTTTTACTGCACGATAAACTTTGGCAAAATCTTTACCTGAACCGGTTTTCAATGTTGCAACTACTTTCTTAGCCATATCTTATTTTACTTAATTTCTTTGTGAACTGTAACTTTTCTCAAAATCGGATTGAACTTTTTCAACTCCAAACGTTCTGTTGTGTTTTTCTTGTTTTTGGTAGTGATGTAACGAGAAGTTCCAGGCATTCCTGAAGTCTTGTGCTCGGTGCACTCCATAATAACTTGTATTCTATTTCCTCTCTTAGCCATTTTTTTTTCTCCTTAAATTTTACCGAATTTAATAAAATCATTTAAAACGGCAGTAATGCCTTTTTTGCTGATGGTTTTGATTGCTTTTGTAGAAACTCTCAAATGAATCCATTTATTCTCCTCAGGAATGAAGAACTTTTTATCTTGCAAATTTGGGTAAAAACGTCTCTTAGTCTTCTTATTAGAAAACGAAACATTGTTCCCAACCATTGCACTTTTACCTGTTAAATCACAAACTCTCATATACTTTAATTGTTCTATTACTTTTAAAAAAGGACTGCAAATAAAGGCCATTTTTTTTGAAATACAAACCCTTATGAAATAAAAACTTAAATGCTCTGAAAGCTCTCATCAGAATATTGGATGTAAACTTACTACAAAAAACTATTTTCGCTGCAAAGAATTTATTCCCATGACCTACGAATTTATTTTAGTTGAGCCGCAATTTGAAAAGCATATTGCGCTTATTCGCCTGAACCGCCCTAAAGAATTGAATGCTTTAAACCTGCAACTGATGCAAGATTTGAAGCACGCACTCTATCAATTGGATAATGATGATGAAGTGCGTTGCATTATTATTACAGGAAACGAAAAATCGTTTGCAGCCGGTGCCGATATTAAACAGATGGAAAATGCCAATGCCATTGATATGCTTAACCGCGATCAGTTTGAAACTTGGGATCAAATTCGTAAAACCCGCAAACCCGTGATTGCAGCTGTTAGCGGATTTTGCCTTGGTGGCGGAAACGAATTAGCTATGACTTGCGACATGATCGTTGCAAGTGAAACTGCAAAATTCGGGCAGCCTGAAATTAAAATAGGTATTATGCCAGGAGCAGGCGGAACTCAACGTCTTGCAAAAGCTGTTGGAAAAGCATTGGCAATGGAAATGGTGCTTACCGGAAAATTTATTTCGGCAGATGATGCTTTAAAAGCCGGTTTGATAAATAAAGTTGTACCCGTTGAAGTGTATTTGGATGAAGCAGTAAAACTTGCAAAAGAAATTGCTCAACAATCTCCCATTGCAATTCGACTTGCAAAAGAATCTGTTTTAAAAGCATTCGACAGTGGATTGCAAGAAGGTTTATATTTTGAACGCAAAAACTTTTATATGTGCTTTGCCAGCGAAGACCAGAAAGAAGGAATGAATGCGTTTGTTGAGAAAAGAAAACCGGAATTTAAGGGGAAGTAGTTAATAAGTTATTGGTTGATGAGTTATTGATTAATTATTATTACTGAGCACTGAGCACTAAAAAATGCATCAAAAAAAAATCAACATCAAAGATTTTAGTTATGATCTGCCGGATGAACGCATTGCGAAATTCCCTATGCCCGATCGTGATCAATCGAAGTTGTTGGTTTATAAAAATGATGCGATAACTGAAAATATTTTTTCTCATATTGATGAATACCTTCCAAACGATTCATTAATTGTTTTTAATAATACCAAAGTTATTCATGCTCGATTATTATTTCAAAAGCCAACAGGTGCTCAAATAGAAATTTTTTGCCTCGAACCACTTGACCATAATGATTTTCAACTTTCATTCAACAGCAAAAAAAGTTGCCAGTGGAAATGTATGATAGGCAATTTAAAACGCTGGAAAGAAGCGGATGAAATTCTTGTCAAAAATATTCAATCGCCCATTGGAAATATTGAATTGAAAGCTGAAAGAATTGAAAAAACTGAAGATGCTTTTAATATAAAATTTTCGTGGCAACCTGAAGAATTAAATTTTGCCGAAGTGCTTCATCATGCAGGAGTTTTGCCTCTTCCACCCTATCTTAACCGAAAAAATATTGACTCAGATGAGGAGCGTTACCAAACTGTTTATGCAAAACACGAAGGTTCTGTTGCCGCTCCAACTGCAGGATTGCATTTTACAGAAAGTGTTTTTGGAAAACTGAAACAAAAAAATATCCGCCAACTATTTTTGACTTTGCATGTTGGAGCAGGAACTTTTAAACCGATAAAAACCGATACCCTTTCGGAGCATGTGATGCATGAAGAAACAGTTTCAATTTCAAGAAATAGTTTGGAAGAAATCCATAATCATCTTGTACAAAAAAAATCAATTATTGCGGTAGGAACAACTTCAACTCGAAC
>CAIUEQ010000096.1 GCA_903898215.1 uncultured Bacteroidota bacterium
AATCTCTCACTTCACGAAATAACGATTCGCTCAAACCTTTAACCGCCCATTTGCTTGCACAATACCCCGAAACTTGCGCCATCCCTTCCAATGCAGCCGTTGATGCAATATTGATAATATGTCCGTACTCTTGTTTTTTCATCTTAGGCAAAGCCATCTTGCAGCAATAAAAAACACCATTCACATTTGTATCAAACATTTCATGCCAATGTTCATTTTTAAGCTCTTCCAAAAAACCAAAATATCCTAAGCCGGCATTATTAACTAAAATATGAATTTGATTATTTGTGATTGCGTAAATCTCTGCGAAAGCTTTTTCAACATCTTCAAAATTTCTCACATCGCATGGTATGAATTGATAATTTGGATGTGTGATTTCATTATTATTTCTCCCTAGTCCGAAAACTTTTGCTCCTTGTTGAAGCAATTCATTGGTAACATGAAAGCCGATTCCTTTACTTATTCCGGTAACTACAGCAATTTTATTTTGAATATCCATTTGGCGAAAGTAAAACGCAATTGCGTAAATACGTAATTGAGTTGTTGTCAGTTCGAGCGGAGTCGAGAACAGGTTCTTTCAAGCACTGTGCTTCAAATGGGCAATGTCTCGACTCCGCTCGACAGGACAAGATTCGCTCGAAGTGACATGCTCGACAGGACAAAGAATAACGTAATTGAGTATTTGTTTAATGTCAGTTCGAGCGGAGTCGAGAACAGCTTCTCTCAAGCACTATGCTTCAAATGGGCAATGTCTCGACTCCGCTCGACAGGACAAAATTCGCTCGACAGGACAAAATTAATATCCAAAAATATCTTCTAAGGTAAGAATTGTTACCGTTCCATATTTGCTTAAGTCGCTTTCAGTAATTTTATCTTTCGAACCCATCACACAATAAGTATATGTTTTGCCTTTGTAATTCGAATCATAAAACTTCTGAATATCACCAAAAGTCATTTTATCCAAACTATTATAAACGTCTCTTCTGGTATCATGATGCAGGCCTAAAATTTCGGCAGAAGCAAAATTAAAAATGATGCCTTCTTTATTTATTCTTTCAGTTTCGAGTTGATTTTTTAAAGCATCTTTTGCTGAAGTAAAAGCGATCTCAGTTTTTGGCATATTTTGCAACAATTCATTCATTGCAGGAATTGCTTCGTTTATTTTATCAGCTTGAGTTCCTACGTATGCAATGGTATAATAGGGATCTGTTTTTTTGGCCGGTGTTTGAAAAAACGAATAGGTAGAATACGCTAAAGCTTTCGACTCGCGAATGGTTTGAAATACCACACTCGACATTCCTCCACCAAAATATTCATTAAACATAGAGGTAATTGGATAAAGAGTTGTATCAAATTTTGTGTTCTGTTTATTTAGCCACATGATCTCTGCCTGAACCATTTTATAATCAGTAAATAAAACGGTGTTTGTTGCTGTTTCATTACGTTTAAATTCAACTCGTTTTGGATACGGACGAAGTGAACCTTCAATTTTATGTTCTTTTACCAACAGCGAATTCACATCAGCAAATCTGCGAGGTCCGTAGTAAAAAATTTTATGCTGATAAGAGATGAGTTCTTTTATTTCTTTAACTAATTCATCTGATTTCAAAGCCTTCAATTCGGTTTCAGAAAGAATATAAGTGAAAGGATTTTTCTTACCGTAAACAGCATAATTTCTCATGGCATTTCTAAAAATAATGCTCTTGTTTGATTTGGCATCTTGTCTGCTTTTTAACGTACGTTCAACCATATTGTTCAAAGCTTGTTGATCAGGTTTTACGTTTGCCAACAGATGTTCAAATAAACGTACAGCGGGTGCAAAATTTTCATCCAAACCTGATAAGTAAACATATACTTGTTCATCTGTTGCCGAAACACCAAAGTCGCAGGCAAGTTTAAAAAACTCTTTGCTGATCTGTTCGGCAGTATATTTATCTGTACCTAAATATTGCAATAGATTTATTGCCTGTGGAAGTTTTAAGTCGTGCAACTTACCCATGTCTAATACATAATATAATTTGAATAATCCATTCTCCGTATTTTGAACATAATAGAAAGGAACTTTTCCTGCAAGTTTCAATTTAGCGATGTCTTTATCATAATCAATAAACACCGGTTTCATTTCAATAGCTTTTGTGTCGATAATAGATTTTACAAAAGGCGACATGTCCTGACGATTTACTTCAACAGGCGTAATTTCTGGTTTTGGAACTTTTTTAACTGCTTTGTTTTCACCCTGACGTTTGTATACAATCACATAATCGTTGGTATAATATTTATTCGCATAATCTACCAATTCCTGTTTGGTGATTTTAGAAAGATCATCAAGATATGATGCCACTTCATTCCAAGCCATTGAGGTTGTAAAGGCATCTAAAATTGTAAAAGCACGACCAGAGTTTGTTTCATTATTTCTAATCTGATCAACTTTAAAATTATTGATAATTGCATTCAAAGATTCCTCATCAAACTCTCCTTTTTTTATTAATTCAAGTTGCTGAAGCAATAAATCTTTTACTTCTTCTAAGGATTGATTCGACTTCGGTTTACCTGTAAGCATGTGAATGCTGTAATCTTTATTTGGCCAAATAGAAGAACCAGCAGCTAAAACTTTTTGCTTTTTTACAAGATTTAAATCTATTAATCCAGCTTTTGAATTTGCTAAAATATAATCGCAGATAACCATGTATTTAGCTTCTTTGGTTGTTGCTCCCGGCAGGCGGAAACCTATCATCATGTTTTCGGCATCAGGACCGTATACGCTAGATACTGTTGGTTTTAAATTAACAGGCTCAGGTTTAAAAGTATATTCCTGAACTTGCTTTGGTTGCATGTATGAAAACTTTTGCGCAATGAATTCAATGGTTTTATCAGGATCAAAATCTCCCGACATGATGATGGCCATATTATTTGGAACGTAATAGGTATTGTAATAATTTCTGATTTTTATTAGTGAAGGATTTTTTAAATGTTCAACTGTTCCAATGGTAGTTTGTGTTCCATAAGCATGATTGGTAAACAAATTTTCCATCAACGATTCAAAAACTTTTCTCCCATCATTATCTAGCCCAATATTTTTTTCTTCGTAAACAGCTTCAAGCTCTGTGTGAAATAAACGTAAAACAGGATTGTGAAATCTTTCACTTTCGATTCTTAACCATTTCTCAACTTGATTAGCCGGAATATCATTTACGTATACTGTTTGTTCGAGTGAAGTGAATGCATTGGTTCCTGTTGCACCAATCGACTGCAACATTTTATCATATTCATTTGCAATGGCAAATTGTGAAGCAACACCCGATACTGAATCGATCAAATGGTAAACGCTTTTACGTTTTGCATCATCGGTAGTTGCATGGTATTGTTCATACAACACATCAATTTTATCTAATTGTTCTTTTTCCTTTGTCCAATCTTTAGAACCATATTTATCTGTGCCTTTAAAAAGCATATGCTCTAAGTAATGTGCAAGACCGGTATTATCTGCAGGATCATTTTTACTTCCGGCTTTTGTAGCGATAAGAGTTTGAATTCTCGGTTCTGATTTATTAACCGACAACATCACAGTTAAGCCATTGCTAAGTGTGTAAATGCGAACTTTCAATGGATCATTGCTAACGGTTTGATATTTAAATTTTCCGTCAGGTGATGTTTGTTCTTCAAACTGATATTTAGTTTGCTGAGCATAAGTTGACGAAGCAACTAAGAATAAAATTATCGCGAATAGGTTTTTCATACTTGTTTAATTATATCAACAAAAAAAAGGTTTATTTAGGAATTATCTTAGTGTTTATTCACAGGTATAATGTTAAACTGACTTATTAAGTCAATTTGTTTTCGAAAAAATGCATTTAACAATACGTTCTTTCCCTTGCATATCTTTAATTATTTCAACCTGTGTAAAATCTTTATCTTCTAACATTTCCTTAACCTCATTGCCAAACATTTCGTTGATCTCGAAATAGAGTTTGCCATTTTCTTTCAGATGATCTTTCGCAAAATCGGCTATGGCTTTATAAAATTGTAACGGGTCGTTATTAGTGATGAACAAAGCATTGTGTGGCTCAAACTCCAAAACATTTTTAAGCATTTTATTTTTCTCTTCAACAGTAATATATGGAGGATTGCTTACGATAATGTTAAATTGAGAATCGAGAGATGAGAGTTGAGAATTGAGAATATCTGCTTCGATAAAATCAATAGCAACTTTATTTAAAAAGGCATTTTCGCTTGCAACTTTTATTGCTTCTTTAGAAATATCAATTGCAGTTAATTGTGCAAAGGGTAGATTTTTTTTAAGAGAAATTGCAATGCATCCGCTGCCTGTTCCTATGTCTAAAATATTAATTTCTTTTTCTATTTGACTGCCACTCTCAGGTTTTGTGTTTCTAACATCTTTAATAATTAAATCTACCAGCTCTTCGGTTTCTCTTCGTGGGATCAAAACATTTTTGTCAACTTTAAATCTAAAGCCAAAAAAATCGGCAACACCCAGAACATACTGCACAGGTTCGTGCTTTAATAGCTTGCCAAGAATAAAATTAAGTTGTTCAATCTCTCCATCATTTATTTGTTTGTCTAAAAAAAAAATATGCTGCTTTTTGATGTATAAAATTTCTTCAAAAACAATATTGGCAATGCTTTCAGCTTCACTAACTTCATAAATAGTTTGAAGTTGATTTACGAAATTTTGATAATATGATCGAAGTGATTGTGTCATAATAATAATGCGCAACTTACAAAAAATAGTACTTTCGCAACGTGACGGAAGAAGAATTATTTATGCAACGATGTATTGATCTCGCTCAAAATGGTGCGGGAAATGTTGCGCCAAATCCATTGGTGGGTGCTGTTATTGTGCATCAAAATAAAATTATTGGAGAAGGCTGGCACAAAAAATTTGGTGAAGCTCACGCAGAAGTAAATGCCATAAATTCTGTTCAAGATAAATCTGTTTTAAGTGAATCAACAATTTATGTAAACCTTGAACCTTGCAGCCATCATGGCAAAACTCCTCCTTGTGCCGACCTTATCATTCATCATCGTTTTAAAAAAGTGGTGATTGGAATGATGGATCCATTTGATAAAGTTGCCGGTAATGGAATTAAGAAATTAAAAGATGCAGGTATTGAGGTAATAGAAAATGTTTTAAAAAATGAATGCGAAGACTTAAACAAACGCTTCATCACTTTTCATACAAAAAAACGACCATATATTATTTTAAAATGGGCACAAACAATTGATGGATTTATTGCTCCTGATTCAACAAAATTAACTTCTGAGGAATTTGAACAGAAGCGCCATATCACCGGATTTATTATTCAAAAATTGGTACATAAATGGCGAAGCGAAGAAGATGCGATTATGGTTGGAACCAATACTATTTTTTCTGATAATCCTGCTTTAAATGTTCGTGCTTGGAATGGAAGAAATCCGGTTAGAATTTGTTTGGATAAAAAATTAAGATTGTCGAACACTTTTAAAATTTTCGACCGCACACAACCAACAATTATTTTTACTGAAAAGGAAATGCCTTCATCAGAAAACATAACTTACATCAAAATAAATTTCGATGATCAACTGCCTGAATCAATTCTAGAAAAATTATTTCAAAACAATATTCAATCGATCATTATCGAAGGCGGAAAGCAAACACTTGAAACCTTTATCAATAAGAGTTTGTGGGACGAAGCACAAGTATTTACTTCTCAAAAAACATTAAACCAAGGTGTAAAAGCTCCAAACATTACCGGCAACATTTCACATCAAAACAAAATCGACAATAATCAGTTAACCATTTATCGCAACGCATGATATTTTTACTACTCAGTATTTTTTGTTCAGTTATTACAGTTAGTTTTTTTAAGCTTTTCGAACGTTTTAAAGTTGACACCTTTCAAGCTATAGTTGGAAATTATTTTATTTGTGTGGTAACTGGAAATTTGATTTCTGACAAGGCAATTATCAATACCGAATTTTGGAACGAACCATGGTTTCCATTTACCATCCTTTTGGGTTTTTTGTTTATCACCATATTTTATTGCATAGCCGAAACCACACAAAAATTAGGAGTTTCGGTGAGTATGGTTGCTGCAAAATTATCTGTGGTAATTCCGGTTCTGTTTGCTGTTTTATTTTATCAGGAACAAATTTCATTGATAAAAATTGGTGGAATTTCCCTTTCACTTCTTGCAGTTTTTCTTATCAGCAAAAAAGATAAAAACATTTCTTCCATCACAAATAATAGTTGGGTACTTCCTCTCATTGTTTTTGCCGGAAGCGGAGTAATTGATACGTTAATAAAATTTATCGAATCGAAATTCATTCCACTGTC
>CAIUEQ010000097.1 GCA_903898215.1 uncultured Bacteroidota bacterium
ATATTATTCTTGGAGGATTGATCGGTTATAAAGTATTGGAAATGTTTTTTGATTATGCTGCGCTCATTCAAAATCCACAGGAATTTATTCTTTCTACAAAAGGAAATCCTATTGGTTTGATTGCAGGTGCTGCAATAGCATTTTATTATAAAAAGAAAGAGGCTGATGAAATAAAAGGGAAAGAACAAAAAGAAATATTAGTGACCACACATCCTTACCAATTAATGGGAAACATTGTTGGTATTGCTGCCATTGCAGGAATTATTGGAGCAAAGATTTTTCATAATCTCGAAAACCTTGATGACCTTTTCAGTGACCCGATTGGAGCATTATTTTCATTTAGCGGATTAACTTTTTATGGTGGATTAATCGTTGCTGCTTATGCAGTTTTAAGATATACTAATCAAAATAAAATTCCTGCCATACATATGATTGATACAGCAGCACCGGGTTTGATGCTTGCATACGGGATGGGCAGAGTTGGTTGCCAAATGGCGGGAGATGGCGATTGGGGAATTAATAATTTTGCAGCAAAACCAAATTGGATGAGCTTTTTACCGGATTGGATGTGGAGTTTTAGGTATCCAAATAATGTTGTTGGTGAAGGTATTCCTATTCCAAATTGTGTTGGCAGTCATTGCAACATGCTAGAATTTCCGGTATTCCCTACCCCATTTTATGAATCGGTTATTTGTATCGCATTGTTTTTTGTGCTGTGGTTGATTCGTAAAAAAATAACCATTCCGGGTTTGTTATTTTGTATCTATTTAATGTTAAATGGCATTGAACGTTTCTTCATTGAAAAGATTCGCATCAACACAACTTATAATATTTTTGGTCATCATATCACTCAGGCAGAAATCATTTCTACAGCATTATTTTTAGGAGGTTTAATAGGTGCGATTTTAGTTTATCAAAAAAGTAAAAAAGAACCTGTAGCAAACAAATGAGAACAATTTTTGTAACTCTATTTATGTTTTTTATCTCAGTGGGATATGTGATGTCGCAAACAACACAGCCATCCGACACTATCAAACAATACAATCTTCCGGCATTTATTGTAACTGCTCAAAAAGATCCCGACTATGAAAAACGGTATTTGAAATTGGTGCGAGATGTAAAAAAAGCTTATCCGTATGCAAAAATTTCCGGCTTTCGTTTACAAATGCTTGAACAAAATTTGCAGTTGCTTCCATCCGAAAAAGCCCGAAAAGAATATTTAAAAAAAACCGAACAATCAATCAAGGATCAGTTTTATAAAGATCTGGTAAGCCTTACCGTTTCGCAGGGAAAAATATTGATCAAACTAATTTATAGGGAAACAGGAAAAGATGCTTATTCGCTGGTAAAAGAATACCGGGGAAACCTCACAGCATGGTTTTGGCAAGGCATGGCAAAAATTTATACAGCCAATTTAAAAACCGAATATGATCCCGTTGAAGACTGGCAAATTGAACAGATCATCAAATCGATGGGATTTGAATAGTTAGAATTTTTAAGATAAAACTTCTGACAAGATCAATTCGTATAGAACGAATAAAAGCCTCTGCTACCATTTGCATACAAGCCTTCAATCAGAATTTGACCACGAACATGTTCAAGGTCTTTCACTAATTCCTCGGCATTGGTATATTCTTTTCTGTTAAGAGATGTGATGATAAAATCCTCAGGAATACCCATATTTCTTATCCTTCCGTTAGTGATATTACTAATTTTTATTCCGGATTTTATTCCGAATTTTTCTGCTTCAACTTTTGGTACAGGTTGAAAATCGGCACCAAGAATTACAGAAGTGATACTGTTCTTTTTCATGATGGCTGTATTTCCTTCACGGTTCAATAATTTGATATAGGATTCTGTTTGTTTACCATTTCGGAGTAACGTAACTTTTACACGTTCACCCGGGCGGAAATAGCTGATCTGTTCATCAAAAATTGATTTGCTGTCGATATCTTTTTCGTTCACTTTTATGATCACATCACCGGTTTTAACACCAGCTTGATCACTCGGTCCTTCAGGCATCACGTATTGCACATACACACCAAGATTATTATTGATGTTTAATTTTTCAGCAAGACCTGCATCAATATCTTTCACATCCAAACCGGTATAACCGCGTTGCACTTCTTTAAATTCGATCAAGTCTCTTACAATTTTCTGAACAATATTTGAAGGAATGGCAAAACCATAACCACTATATGCGCCAGTATTTGAAGCGATTGCCGTATTGATACCAACAAGTTCACCATTTGTGTTCACAAGCGCTCCACCGCTGTTTCCAGGATTAATTGCTGCATCTGTTTGAATGAATGATTCTATCGGAAAACGATTATTAACGATATTGATATTTCTACCTTTAGCACTCACAATTCCTGCTGTAACAGTTGAAGTTAAATTGAATGGATTTCCAACAGCCAATACCCACTCGCCTATTTTTAAATTATCAGAACTTCCAAAAGTAATATGACTTAATCCAACTGCTTCAATTTTTAAAAGAGCTAAATCTGTTGAACCATCAATTCCAACAACTTTTGCTTTGAATGAATGTTTGTTATTATTGGTTATCACTTCAATTTGATCTGCATCTTTTACAACGTGCAAATTGGTAACAATATATCCATCATTAGAAATGATTACTCCCGAACCTGAGCTAGCAACTGGACCACGTCTTCCAAAAAAATCCATGTTCGACCAAAAATCAAAAAATGGATCTGCTCCATTTCCTTGTTGCTGATTACTCAGTGTCTTAATATAAACCACACAAGGTGTAGCAATTTGAGATGCTTTCACCATATCATCAGAGGACGACATTGCTTTATTATAATGAACATTTGAAATAACCGGGGCATCATTTTCGGAAGCATTAGCAGTTTGTAATACTACTCTGTTTGGCTGAATGCTATTAAAAACAAAAGCTCCTACAAAGCCACAGATTAAGGATATTGCTATAACAATGAAATATTTTTTCATATGATTTAAAATGAATTAATTGCTCAGCAAAAATATTGAAGTGAAATAAAATTGTCAATTATTTTTTTATTCCGGGCTCAACTAATTTGGCTTTTATTGTGAGTGTAGTATATGAATTTGCAGGGTCGTTTGAAATAACAGAAATTGTTTTTACCTGATCGCCAGTTAAATTTTTTGCATCAAATCTTATCGAAACAATTCCCTTGTTACCTTTTTTAATTGGCTCGGTTGAAACCTTACCAACTGTGCATCCGCATGTTCCAAAAGCTCTTCTTAAAATCAAATCTGATTTGCCTTTATTGGTTACTTCAAAATCAAAATCTACAACTTCACCATAATATACTTCCCCTAAATCTTTTACCAATTCTTTGAATACAATTTTGGGTGGGTGATTTTTAAAATCATTAGTTTTAACTGCAAAATTTTCAACAATATTGGCTTTAAAAAACAATATTTTGTTTGGCAGAGTTGCATCATCTGTAACCAACACGATTTGATCTTCTACCGGTCCGTATTGCTTTGCAACTTCAGGCGATATAACAAATGATATTACTTCGTACCCTCTAGGTTCGATATAGGTGGAATTAAATTTTCCTTTAAAATAATTTGGAGACCTGAGCGCCTTTAATTGAATTTTTTTATCAGAAGGATTATAAATAAGCAAACTCACTGAATCATGTCTGTCGTCCAAAACATTTTTTAGTGTGAACATATTTGTAGAAAAACGCAAGCTTCCATACGCATGAGGATACTGAAGAGATAATTGTCTGGTCGGGCCAAACACACTTCCTTCAATTGTTAAGAAAGTTAATGCCGGATCTCCATCAGATCTTATGGTTATTGTTCTGGTAAATTTTCCTTCTAAATTTAATGGATTAAAGGAAACTGAAATGCGGCCGGTTTCACCCTGTTTATAGATTCTAACTTTTTCCCAATCTGCTGATGTGCAACCACAGCCTGTTTCAATGGCATCTATATGAAGATCCCCTTTTCCTATATTTTTAAAATTGAAGTAAACTTGTTTCCTGCCTTGATCTTCATCTACTTGCTTAAAATCATAATTTGTATACTCAAAAAATATCGTTCCTTTTGCCGTAGGTATTCCGGGTTTAGATATGACAGTATTTGGTTGGCTTTTTTTCTGAACAGGTTTTGAAATTGTATTTTTTTGCTGAGCAAATACTACCGAACTGATTAAAAGAATTGTGAAAACTAAAACTGATCTTCTCATTAATTATATTATTAAAT
>CAIUEQ010000098.1 GCA_903898215.1 uncultured Bacteroidota bacterium
TATTGTGGCATTGGAAAACGTAGCGCTAAAGCTGCCTTGATGATGGAAGAAAAAGGATTTAAAAATGTGTTTGAATTAAAGGGTGGACTTGCTGAATGGAAGAAAGAAAATTATCCTGTGAGTAAAAAAATAACTCCTTTTTAAATCAAAAATAATCAAGCATTTATTCAAATAAATTTGATTGATTTTTGATTCATCATGATTGAGGAAATAAATTTATTAGTTAATAAATCGAATTCTTTTTTATCGGTTCAACTTCCGGAAAAGGTTCAGGTTGATTTATTTCAGGTGATGGTTGAAATGGATTATTTTTTTCGGGTATTGGAATAATTTCCGGAGGAATAGATGGCGTTTCAGGTGATGGCGGAGGTTCAATTTCCGGATCTGGTTTTTGTAATTTATCGTTTCCCATGATTTCTATTTTTCAAAAAACAATTCATAACTATCATAATTTCTTTTCCTGCTTCTCAATCTTTCTGATTTTCTTTTTCAGTTTTTCGATTAGAGCATTTTCTTTTTCATTCGTTCCATTGTAGGATTCCGATATTTCATTTGCAACATGGATACAAAGTTTCCGCATCCTTTCGTCAAAAGCGGTATGATGCAATTCAATAAAATCAAGAAAAGAATTAAATGCTTCTTCGGGTTCAATATGTTCTTCTTCTAAAAATTCAAATTCGATCTCGGCATAAAATGCAGTGTCTGTTCCATATTTGTCTTTATGTCTTTCGGCTGGAACAAGTTCCTTTCTTACAATTTCATGTAACGCTTTTCTTTCATTCTCAGAAATACCTCCGCTGATATTAGATACAGCATAAAGTAATTTACCTAGTTCTGAATAAAATTCTCTGTAATGCATAATCGTTTAAATTAATAAAAACACTTCTATAATTAGAGGCAAAGGAATGTATTACATCCATCAGATTCTTTGATTAGAATCAACGAACATTTTGACTCAGGACATATATAATTATAGTGAGCCAACCTTAGTTTGTATTCAAATTTTAATGATTCAATTTAAAAAATAAAAACATGAAAACAGATTATGAAATTCAAAGAGATGTAATGGATGAGCTTAAATGGCAACCAATCCTAAATGCTACAGAAATTGGTGTAGCAGTAAAAAACGGTATTGTAACTTTAACCGGAACTGTAAACTCATATGCTAAAAAGTTGGCAGCAGAAAAAGCCGCTAAAATAGTTTTAGGAGTAAAGGCAGTTGTAGAAGATATTAAAGTGAAATTCTTTTCAACTTTTCAAAAAACTGATATAGAAATTGCTGAAGCAGTTTTGAATTCCTTAAAGTGGGACAGTTCTGTTCGCGAAGAAAAAGTAAAAATAAAAGTGGAAGATGGTTGGGTTACTCTTGATGGTGAAGTAGAATGGGAATATGAAAAAACTAGAGCAAAAAATTGTGTGGAAGGTCTCCACGGAGTAAGGGGAATAACAAATCTAATTTTGGTAACACCTAAAATAACGCCTAATGAATTGAAGAAAAAAATTGAACTTGCATTTCATCGCAGTGCATCATTAGATGCTGAACATATTAAAATAAACACTACAGGCAGCAGGGTTACATTAACAGGAACAGTTCGATCTCTTGCCGAAAAGAAAGATGCTGAAGATGCAGCATGGGCAGCTCCTGGCGTAAGTGTGGTAGAAGATAAATTAGAAGTGAATTATGCCGAAGCTCTGGCTTACTAATTATATTTTTTGCACTAAAAAAAGTCGAATAAATGTTCGACTTTTTTTTATGCAACGAGTGTAAGGTTTTTATTTATTGCTGATTAAAATCATTATAAAAATTGACCTGTATCAATATTACAAGGTTTGCGATAAATATTTTTGACCTACTTAAATCAAAAATAAAAACTACCATTATGAAGACTAATTTTTACATTCTCGTTTTTGCAGTAACTGCTTTTGTTTTTACTTCATGCGGTTCAAGTGAACCTAAATCTGAAGCTGCAGAAAACACAAACACCTCTGAAGCTACCGCATCACATGGTCAATCTGGAGTAAATGACGAATTCTCTAAACCCGATGTTGTGAAGGTTGCTGTTGGTTCAAAAGATCATACCACACTTGTAGCTGCAGTTAAAGCCGCTGAGTTGGTTGATGTATTATCTAACTCTGGACCGTTCACAGTTTTTGCTCCTGTTAATGCAGCATTTGATGCATTGCCAGCTGGTACAGTTGAAGGTTTATTAAAACCTGAGAAAAAAGCTGACTTACAAAACATTTTACAATATCACGTTTTTGTTGGAGGCTTAAAAGCTGAAGATTTAAAAGACGGCCAAGTATTAAATATGGTTAACGGTGATAATGCAAAAATTACTGTGAAAGATGGTAAAGTGCAAATCAACGGTGCTAATATTATTGGAAGTGTTACAGCTTCAAATGGTATAGTTCATGTTATTGATGCAGTAATGTTGCCTCCTGCTAAAAAATAATTTTTATACTTTTTAAAATTCGAACAAAGCTCCTAACGGGGCTTTGTTGCTTGGAAAAATCAATAAATCTTAAACATGATTTATCTCATATATCAACTTGATGACAATCAACTAGGGTATAAATAAATCAAAATATAATTGCCGTTACATATTATAAATACATCAGTTACAAAATTTAAAAACCCACATGAAAAAAACATTATTTATCGCTTTATTTTTTTCTGCAATTATTTACAGTTGCGGATCATCAGGAAACAGTGAATCTACAGAATCAGGCAGTACTACTGAGCAAACTCCTGAAGAGAAACAATTAGCAGAAGGAAAAGGAATCGGTCATTTCACAAATGTTGAGACTGGAGCAATCGATCCAACTTTACAAAAAAAGGGAATGGATTTGTTTCAATTAAAATGTACCCCTTGCCATCGTTTAACAACTGAAAAATTAGTTGGTCCGGGTTTGAAAAATGTTACTGTTCGTAGAAAACCAGAATGGATTATGAATATGATCACCAACCCTGCAACCATGACTCAAAGAGACTCGGCAGCAAAAGGGTTACTTGAAATATGTTTAGTTCAAATGCCAAATCAACAATTTACTAGCGATGACGAGGTTCGTGCTATCCTCGAAAACTTTAGAAATAATGATGCAACAAAATAAAAAATAATCTCTTTAACTTTTTTTATACCATAAATATACAATCATGAAGCATTCAATCATCAACAAATTAAACATGAACAAATGGCTTACATTCTTCGTGTTATTTTCTGCACTGTTTGTTTCTTGCACAGGCAAGAAAAAGGCAGGATCTGCTGTATCCGGTGATGCAGCACAAAAAGTATATGTAGCTCCAGGTAAATACGATGAGTTATATCTATTTAATTCAGGAGGTTTTAGCGGACAAGTTTCTGCTTACGGTTTACCTTCAGGTCGTTTGTTAAAAGTAATTCCTGTGTTTTCACAAAATCCTGAAAATGGATATGGATATACTGAAGAAACAAAACCTATGTTGATGACTTCTCATGGATTTATTCCTTGGGACGATTCACATCATCCTCAATTATCAAGAGTTGATGGTAATAATGATGGTCGCTGGTTGTTTATCAATGCAAACAATACACCTCGTATTGCTCGTTTAAATCTTTCAACATTTACAACTGAAGAAATTATTGAGTTGCCAAATTCTGGAGGAAATCACTCTTCACCTTTTTGTACAGAAAACACCGAATATGTTGTAGGTGGAACTCGCTTTAGTGTGCCAATTGAAGGTGACTTAGATGTACCTATCAATTCATACAAACAAACTTTTAAAGGAACTCTTTCTTTTGTAAAAGTTGAAAAAGAAAAAGGAACAATGAATCTTGCATTTCAATTATTGGTACCAGGTGTTAATTATGATTTAGCTCGTGCCGGTAAAGGTGTTTCGCACGGATGGGTTTTCTTCTCATGTTATAATAGCGAAAAGGCAAATACTTTGCTTGAAGTAAACGCTTCTCAACATGATAAAGATTTTGTAATGGCTGTTAATTGGAAAAAAGCTGAAGAGTATATTGCTCAAGGAAAAGGTAAAAAAACAAAAGCAAAATATGCTCATAATGTTTATAGCCACAGCACTCATAGCGCTACATCTACAATGTTAGAAGATGTATTAATGCTTGATGTGAAAGAACTAAAAGATATTTGCTATTTTATTCCTTGCCCTAAATCTCCACACGGTTGTGATGTAAATCCTTCAGGTGAATTTATTGTAGCTTCAGGAAAACTTGCTGCTGTAATTCCAGTATTCTCTTTCAAGAAAATTCAAGATGCAATTGCTGCAAAAGCATTTGAAGGCGAATTTGACGGTGTACCTGTTATTAAATACGAAGCTGCTTTAGCAGGTGAAGTTGAAAAACCAGGTCTTGGTCCATTGCATACCGAATTTGATGATAAAGGTTTTGCTTATACTTCAATGTTCGTTTCTTCGGAAATTGTAAAATGGGAAGTTGCAACCCGCAAAATTATCGATCGCGTTCCTACTTATTATTCTATTGGTCACTTATGTGTTCCCGGTGGTGATAATAAAAACCCTTATGGAAAATATGTTATCGCATTGGATAAAATTACTAAAGACCGCTATTTACCAACAGGACCAGAACTTACTCAATCAGCTCAGTTGTATGATATCACTGGCGAAAAAATGAAAATGTTATTGGATTTCCCAACAATTGGCGAACCACATTATGCACAAGCAATTCCTGCTGAACTTGTAACAAAAAATCAGGTTAAAGCTTATAAACTTGAAGAAAACAAACATCCATATCTTACAAAAATGGAAAGCGAAGCTAAAGTTGTTCGTAATGGTAAAGATATTCATATCTACATGACAATGATTCGCTCACATTTTACTCCTGATAATATTGAAGGTGTTAAAGTTGGTGATGTAGTTTATTTCCATATTACAAATCTTGAACAAGATTGGGATGTGCCACATGGTTTTGCAGTTAAAGGTGCAAACGTTTCTGAATTGTTAATCATGCCGGGCGAAACTCAAACAATTAAATGGGAGCCAAAAGAAGTTGGAATTTTCCCATTCTATTGTACAGATTTCTGTTCAGCATTACATCAAGAAATGCAAGGATATTTAAGAATATCTCCAGCAAGCTCAAAAACTCCATTAATGTTTGGAACTAACGTTGCTGCTGTAGAAAAGAAATAATACTTTAAAATAATTTGTGTTGTGTGAAAGGATAATGTTGCATAAAACTACCGTTTACATCGTGAAAAATATTTCCGATTTGCGAATAGAAAATATGCAAGATTATCCTTTCATTTTTTAATATTATAATTCAAAATAAATGAAACCAATATCAAGAATTATCATTGCAATAAGCGCTTTGTTAATGATCGGTGCTTACTTTTTCCCGCTATGGCTAATCACTCTTGATGCCCCTCAATACCCTGAAGGTTTATCAATGAGTCTTTGGATTGACAAACTTGCCGGTGATATTAATACCATCAATGGATTGAATCATTATATAGGAATGAAACATCTGAGTACCGAAATGTTTTCAGAGTTTTTATACTTAAAATATATCGTTGCCGGAATTATTTGTTGCGTGTTATTAACAGCTTTATCTAATAATAAAAAAGTACTGCTTGGATTAGTAATAATTTTATTTGTTTCAGGTGTAGTTGGAATGTATGATTTTTGGCAATGGGAATATGATTACGGACATAATCTTATAAATACTGCAGCCATTAAGGTTCCGGGAATGTCTTATCAACCTCCATTGTTTGGCTACAAAGATCTTTTGAACTTTACAGCTGGCTCATTTCCAGATGTGGGTGGATACGCTGTAATTATTCCTGCGTTTCTTATAGTTTTTGTTTTTATTTACGAATGGTTTTTTACCAAAAAAAAATAACTTTACTTCCATGAAAAATATTTATTTCTTATTAAGCCTAACTCTCATTTTTATTTCAAGTTGCCAAAACGGTCCTCAGCCAATTAATTTTGGAACTGATCTTTGTGCAATGTGCCGTATGAAAATTATGGACAATAAATTTGGAGCTGAAGTGGTTACAAAAAGAGGTAAAACATTTAAGTTTGATAGTGATGAATGTTTAATGGGATATATAAATACCGGAACATTAAAGGCCGAACAAAAAGGTCAATTACTTGTTATAGATTATATGAATCCGGAAAATTTTATTGATGCCGAAAAGGCATTTTATCTTCACAGTGAAAAAGTTCCAAGCCCAATGGGTGCAAATATTTCTGCATTTAAAACTATGGAAGAGGCTCAAAAAATAAACCTTAACAATGGTAATGTAGGAGTAATTGTTGGATGGGACGCAATTCAAGAGATTCGTAAAACTCATTAAGTAAAATCAGCTTTTCTCATTAACCCAGAATTTGCACAACTTCTTTAAAAATATTTTTTCTCTTGTTTCATCAACAATGTTGTTGATGGTTTTTTTAGCGAATTTTATTTCTGAAAATATAAATGCAAAAGAAATTCCTGTTTGTGCAACCTGTCAATTTAAAAATATTCAGGCAGCAATTAATTCTGCAAATACGGGTGATATAATAGTTGTCAAAAGCGGAATATATTTCGAAAATAAAATCCAAATCAATAAAACTATTTCACTCATCGGTGAGAATAATCCTGTAATTGATGCTCAAGAAAAAGACGAGGGTATTACTATTTCTGCCAATAACGTTAAGGTGAGCGGATTTGTAATTAAAAATACTGCAAATGGCAGTATCAATGACTTTGCAGGCATCAGAGTTTTTAAAGCAAATCATGTTGAAGTCTCAAACAACACTTTACGTAACACGTTTTTTGGAATCGTTTTTCAGGATTCTAAAAATGGAGAAATCATAAATAATAAAATTATCGGAGAAAATTTAAATCAAACAAAATCCGGAAATGGAATTCAATTATGGCAATGCAGAAATATCGCCATCAAAAATAATTATGTTACCAAACATCGTGATGGAATTTATTTTGAGTTCTCTCGCTTTTGCCATGTTGAAAATAATTTAAGTGAAGAAAATTTTCGCTATGGTTTGCATTTTATGTTTTCGGATAATGATTGGTATTATCACAATGTTTTTAAAAATAATGGTACCGGTGCTGCTGTAATGTACAGTAAACATATCAGCATGCTTTATAATGATTTTGAAAATAATTGGGGTGATGCTTCCTATGCGCTTCTATTAAAAGATATCTCGGATGGAATAATTATTGGAAATCATTTTACAAAAAATACAATCGGGGTTTTACTTGATGGATCGAATAGAATAAACGTTACTCGTAATCTTTTTGAAAATAATGGATGGGCAGTAAAGTTGATGGCAAATTGTATGAATGATACTTTTTACAAAAACAATTTTATTGCAAATACTTTTGATGTAAGCACAAACGGAACTTTGTATTACAGCTATTTTAAAAATAATTATTGGGATAAATATGAAGGCTACGACCTAAACAAAGATCATCTTGGAGATGTGCCATACCGTCCGGTAAGTTTGTATTCAATTATTGTTGAACAAATTCCACAAGCGATGATGTTACTTCGAAGTTTCACAGTTGATGTAATGGACAAGGCTGAGAGAATTATTCCTTCACTGATACCCGATTTGTTGAAAGATGAAGAACCAAAAATGCAAAAAAATAAAATATGATACAGATAGAATCACTGAATAAATCGTTCAACAAATTGCATGTGGTTAAAAACATTTCTGTATGTTTTAACAAAGGTGAGGTTGTGAGTGTGATTGGCCCGAATGGTTCAGGAAAAACAACATTGATGAAATGTTTATTAGGAATGGTGATACCTGATAATGGAACAATCCTATTTGATAATAAAAATATACTACACGATTGGAATTACAGAAATGATATTGGTTACATGCCTCAGATTGGAAGATATCCCGACAATATGAAGATTGGTCAGTTGTTTGAAATGATGAAAGATATCCGCTCCAATAAAGATGATTTAGATGAAGAACTGATGGATGCTTTTAAACTTCAAAGCATGTTTGATAAACCGATGAGAACTCTTTCAGGCGGAACACGTCAAAAGGTGAGTGCAGCTTTGGCTTTTCTTTTCAACCCAAAAGTTTTAGTATTGGATGAACCAACCGCAGGGCTTGATCCAATTGCTTCCGAAATTTTAAAAGAAAAAATTCTGAAAGAAAAAAAGAAAGAAAAACTTATTCTTATCACTTCACATATTATGAGCGAAGTGGATGATATTGCCGATAAGGTGATGTATATTTTTGAAGGAAATATTAAATTTTTTAATGCTGTTTCTGAAATAAAAAAGTTGGCAAATGAAGAGAAATTAGGAAAAGCAATTGCACAATTAATGAGCCAAACTACCCATGCTTAAACTGATAAAATATGTGGTGTATGATATTTTGCGAAACAGGATTTTGCTTGGATACACTTTGCTTCTGCTTACTGTTTCATTGAGTTTGTTTAACCTCGAAGATGATGCTGCAAAAGCAACTCTCAGTTTAACAAATTTAATTCTCATCATCATCCCATTGGTAAGTATTATTTTCTCAACAATACATTTTTATAACTCCTACGAATTTATTGAACTGCTGGTTGCACAACCTCTAAACCGCAGAACAATTTTACTGAGCCAATATTTTGGCGTAAGCATTTCTTTGTTCACTGCTTTTTTTGTTGGAATTGGAATTCCTGTTTTACTTTATAATGCAAGTTCAACCGGACTGATATTACTTTTGTCAGGAATGCTGTTAACTCAAATTTTTGTCTCAATCGCATTTTGGGCATCAGTTGTTACACGTGATAAAGCAAAAGGAATTGGACTATCATTAATGATATGGTTTTATTTTTCATTGATCTATGACGGACTGATTTTATTCTTTCTGTTTTCATTTAACGATTTCCCATTGGAAAAACCGATACTTGCGCTCACATGTTTGAACCCTGTTGACCTAGGAAGAATATTGATCTTACTAAAAATGGATATTTCAGCATTGATGGGATTTACTGGCGCATTATATAAAGACTTTTTTGGAAGTGCATTCGGACTCATTTTTTCAATTGTAGTAATGAGTATTTGGATCATCATTCCAATGTTGTTTGCAATAAGAATTTTTAATAGAAAAAATTTATAATGGATAATAATAAACACGACATTTTAACAATTGCTGATGTTGAATTAATGGTAAATTCATTTTATCAGAAAACACAACATGATGAATTTCTTGGACCTGTTTTTAATGAACATATTGCCGATTGGGATAAACACCTTCCAGTAATGTATCAGTTTTGGAACAGCATGTTGTTGGCATCACAAACCTACAAAGGAAATGCATTTGAAAAACACGCCCACCTTCCCATTAATCCAACACATTTTGAGAGATGGATAGATATTTTTATCGAAAACCTAGACGAGCATTTTGCAGGTGAAGTTACTGAAAGAGCAAAATTCCTGGTAAAAAATGTTGCCATGAATTTCCAAATTCGATTAGGCCTTAATCTTAGTGACGAACAAATTAAAAAATACCAAACATCATGAAAACAATAATTTATTCCGCAATTTTATTATTCCTTTTTTCGTGCAATTCAAACACAAGTGAAAGCACATCAAATGAACACCAAAAATTTTCAAACAATGATGAAATCGTGAATTCGGTGAAGGGTGCAAATGGTAAATATTTTTTAGACCAAACAACAGTTGGAAATATCCATCGATTTGAAAATACTGTTTTAAATTTCAGAGATATATCAAAAAAACGTTCTCCAAAAATTGATATCTATAATGAATTTTCAATCATCATTTCACGAAACGTGGAAGAGATTTCAAGCCAATGTAAAATGAATGGTGAAGGTCATGAGCTATTGAAAAATATTCTGAACAAAATTTCTGAACAAAATAAAACCATTTCTGGTACCGACCTGGAACAAGCTAAATTGGCATTTAAAAATATTTGTAATTTAACAAACCAGATTAACTCTGACTTTGACTATAGTAATTGAGTTTTAAAATAACTTAAGCTTTTCTTTCTGCGTAAATCCGCGGTATCTGCGAGAAAATTAATCCCAACATAAATCATATTCAATGTTGACACAGGTCAAATACTGAGGTGTTTGTTAAAACTACTTTCGTTATCTAAAATAATAACCATGAAAGACCTAAAAGAAAAAAACGTAGGAGAAATTGTTGCAGATGATTATCGCACTTCGGATATTTTTAAAAGCCACGGAATCGATTTTTGTTGCGGTGGTAAAAAATCACTCCAAAAAGTTTGCGAAGAAAAACATGTTGATTTAGATCAGATAACAAATGAATTATTAAATATTAAAACTGTTTCATCTACAACTCATCAATTCGATACATGGAAACTTGATTTCCTATCTGACTATATCATCAATACACACCATAGTTATGTTGAACGTGAGATGATGGTGATTTATGAATATGCAAAAAAAGTATCTTCAGTTCACGGACATCATTATACTGAAATGGTAGAAGTTGCAGAAATTTTTTATGATGTTGCAAAAGAACTTGTTGCTCATATGCGTAAAGAAGAAATGATTTTGTTTCCATACATTAAAGAACTTGCAAAGGCTTTAGAAAATAAAACTACTATAGCAAAACCAGGTTTTATGAGTGTTGAAAATCCAATTCTCGCAATGATTAATGAGCATGAAACTGTTGGAGAAATGTTGCACAAAATTGATTCGCTAACCCATAATTACACTCCACCGGAAGATGCTTGTAATACTTTCAGAGTGCTGCTTGCTAAATTAAATGAATTTGAAAATGATCTTCATACTCATATTCATTTAGAAAATAATATTTTGTTTCCTAAGGCGATTGCACTTGAAAAACAATTGATGATTTCTTAAAATATTTTTTATTAATCCTTGCCTGCTTTGCCTCTTTTTACCTTGCATATTTCGAGTTTAAAAACTTTAATAAATGCAAAGTCTATAAAGTTATTCGCAAAGTTGGCAAGGCAATTTTTAAAAACTTCTTAGGATTAATCTTCGATGTTTGCAGTTCTTTTCAGAATCTGGTGATCGAGAATGATGATCTTCTTTTTAACAAGGTCGAGCATTTTAATTTCCTGAAAATCTCTTAAAATTCTTACAACGGTTTCGATAGCCATACCGGTAAGACTGGCTATTTCTTCTCTTGTTAATTCAACGTTTATCGACTTGTCGGCATTGATACCAAATGTTTCCTGCAAAATAAGTAATGCTTCGGCTAAGCGCTCTGAGGCACTTTTTTGTTGCATATTCACACTTCTTTGTTCAGCATATTTTAAATCCAATGCCAAATGTGTCATCAGGTTTTTTGATAGTTGCGCATTTTTTTCAATCAAATTCCACAACTTTTCTTTGGGTATAAAACATACCATCGAATCTTCAATTGTTTGTGCCGATGCTGAATAATTTTCGCCACAAATTAAGGAGCGATAACCAATGATGTCGCCATCTTTTGCAAGACGTACAATTTGCTCTTTCCCATCCCGTCCAACCATAACAATTTTTGCTTTGCCTTTGTGAATGCAGAACAAACCGTGGGTAGGATTATTCTCAGAAAAAATAATTTGTCCCTTTTTTACAAAATTGCTGTTCTTGTAATTGTTTAATTCGTGAAGGTCCTCTCTTTTAAGAGAACCAAAAACCGAAAGTGCCAATGACTGACAATTTACACAATCTGTTATTTCGTTTTTTAAATTATTTATCATATGAAAATCGTGTTCAAATAAAGCATAAATTATTGCTTTCCTCTCAATTTTACTTTATGAATTTTCATTGCCTTGTTCAAAGCCGATTCAAGATAAACCTGAATGGAGAAATAAATTCCGTCATCTAAGTAACCATAATTTGAATTTCCTCTTCTATAAACTAAATCGCGATAACCTATAAATACGTAGGGCTCAATAGCAACATGCTCATTTAAAAAATAAGTATAGCCTAGTCTTGCAAAAACATCGTGTTCAAAATATGAACGGTTTGGAATTCCAAAACTATAATCACCTTGTAAAAAAATATTATTAAAATAAAATCGAACCAATGGGCCGAGTCTCAAATTTGTGTTTGCCGTTCTTGCAAAATATTGATAATTGAGATACGCGCTTCCTCCTACCAAAAAACGATCAGTGAGAAATGTCCCATACATTGGGCTCATATAAATTGTGGTAACGGTGTTTCCACCCGCGTTGGTAATATTATCGAGCCCCGCATTTCCTCCTAAAATATAATTTCCTTTTTCTGCTTGCGCCAAAACATGCTGCGAGAAAAAAATTAAAACAAAGAAATTAATGATGAAAATGCGGGTCATGAAAATGGATAAAGAAAATGCAAATTATAGTTAAAAAATTTAATCGTTAATAAGTAGCTTAAAATAAAAAAACGGATTGCGAAGTTTTGCTCTCAAATCTAAATCTTCAAACATGCAACTGATGGTTTCTCGAAGGGTTTTATTTTTGTTTGCTTTGTTCACCACAAAATTAAAAAGCCAAGGATATTTACATAACTTTTGCATGGTATGACTTAACTTTAATTCGTCCCACTGACGAGCATAAAAATTATCATCAAAAGTTTTTAGGAACTCTGCATCAAAACGATTTTGCTTCACTGCATCAACAATTATATTTGCAGCCATCATTCCACTGTATAATGCATTTCCAATTCCTTCTCCGGTAAACGGATCTATTAATGAACCGGCATCACCTACCAACAAATATCCATTACCAGATAATGGTCTTTTTTTAGAACCTAATGGCAATCCCCAACCTTGAATATTTCCAATAAGTTTTGCATTTTTAAACCTGTGTTTTATTGTTGGATTATTCGCAATTGCTTTGAGCATATCTTCTTTAAGATTCACACGTTTTTTGCTCACACTACTACTCAACATTCCTGCACCAATATTTGCCTGTCCGTTGGGAAGTGGAAAAATCCAAAAATATCCGGGGAGCATATCTTCTAAAAAATGCAACTCAATAAAATTTTGTGGATGCATATCTTCCACACCTTCATAATATGCACGAATTCCTGCACAATAATGATCGTTATCTTTTCTTATTCCTGCAAGTTTCTTTGCCACAATTGAACGATCTCCTTCTGCACCAATAATCAGTTTAGCGGTTGAAATCAGAGATTGTTCATCGCCTTTTTTACACCAAATATTAATTCCATTATCTGATCTTTCAACATCTGTAACTTCGGTTCCATCAATAATAGTTGCGTAATTTTTATCTAACTTCTTAAATAATTGGTAATCGAAATCTATTCTCTTAGCGATAAATCCGGGAGGATATTTTTCTTTGCTGATATCTTTTTTAAAAGGAATGTCGATTGATTTGCCATTTGGCGCTGCAAACTTTACTCCCCAACTATCAATAAATTGAGATGATTGTTTTGTAAACTCAGGAATGATGGCTGGATCAAGCTGATTAAGTACATAAACGGCCTTACCACTTAATGCATCACCACATACCTTATCTCTGGGAAAAATTGCCTTATCAATAATAGTATGAGGAATCTTATGTTTGGAAAGGAATAGCGAAGTTGAACATCCTGCCGGTCCTGCACCAATAATTACAATATCTGTTTCTTTCATTTCCACCTACAATAATAAATGAGTAAATCCGTAATCGCTATATTCAAAATCGAAATTATATTAAGACATTGTGTCAATGGCTTGATTTTTGGTAAATTCGAATCCTCAATTAAAAATTTTTATGCACCAATTTGAAACAATGCCACCCGATGCGAAAGCCTGGGTTTATGCTTCTAACAGAAAACTTACCACTGCCGAACAAGCAGAAATTATTGCCGGTGCAAAAGCTTTTACTGGGAACTGGACGTCTCACGGACAAAGCCTTAAAGCTGCCTTTGGAATTTTACACGATACCTTTTTGATTTTAATGGTAGATGAAAATTTTAATCCTGTTGGCGGTTGCGGCACTGATGATTCAATACATTTTATGCAAGAAGTTGAAAAAGTTTTTAACGTTAAACTGTTTAACAGATTACAAGTTGAATTGTTGCATGAGGATGAAATTATCATCACTTCAAAATCGGATGCAGCAAAGCTTTACAGCGAAAACACTATTTCCAATACTACCATTTTCTTTAACAAAACCATTTCGAGTAAAAAAGATTTCATTCATGATTTTCAAATCCCATTCAACAAATCATGGGCTTTTAAAGGTGTTGGTCAATCCGAAACAGTATAAATTTTAAGCAATTTATTTTGACAATGAAACTATTTGTCACTTATCTTGCTTGTCTTATTTCAACTTAAAATATAACTACTAATAAAAAATAATGGCAGATATTAATTCAAACGACTTAGGTCCTAATAACGAGAATAACAAAAAACCGAATAAGTCTAAACTTCCCCAAATTCCAAAATTTAATTTTTATTGGATATACGGAATCCTCGGAATTATTTTATTGGGAATTCTTTACATGCCAAAAGATGTTGCCTTAAAAACAACATGGAATGATGTAAGAACAACAATGCTCGAAACTCAGGATGTTGAAAAAATCATTGTGATAAATAAAGAGCGTGCAGAAGTGTATATCAAAAAAGATGCGCTTAAAAATGATAAATACAAAAACCTGAAAACACGTGGAATGTTTGGCGAAGATGCAGGACCACACTATTATTTCGAAATTGGAGATGTGAATCAATTTTCAAATGATTTGAATAATGCAAAAACAGATTACGAGAAAAAAAATGAAGGTCAAATTTTAAATATCCCTGTAGAATATATTACTCAGAAAAATTATTTCGGAGATATCTTGAGTTATGCATTACCATTTATTCTGCTTATAGGAGTATGGATGTTTTTTATGCGAAGAATGGGTGGTGGCGCTGGTGGTGGTGGTGGTCAGATTTTCAATATCGGAAAATCAAAAGCAACTTTGTTTGATAAAGAAGCTCAAGTAAAAACAACTTTTAAAGATGTTGCAGGATTGGATGAAGCAAAAGTGGAAGTGATGGAAATTGTTGACTTCTTAAAAAATCCAAAAAAATATACCACGCTTGGTGGAAAGATTCCTAAAGGTGCTTTACTTGTTGGCCCTCCGGGAACTGGAAAAACATTGCTTGCAAAAGCTGTTGCCGGTGAAGCTGCTGTTCCTTTTTTCTCTCTATCAGGATCTGATTTTGTAGAGATGTTTGTAGGTGTGGGTGCATCACGTGTTCGTGACCTCTTCCGTCAGGCAAAAGAAAAAGCTCCATGTATTATTTTTATTGATGAGATTGATGCAGTTGGTCGTGCACGTGGAAGAAATATGATGCAAGGTGGAAACGATGAAAGAGAAAATACCTTAAATCAATTGCTTACCGAAATGGATGGTTTTGCTACCGATCTTGGTGTAATTATTTTGGCTGCAACAAATCGTCCAGATGTTTTGGATCCCGCTTTATTACGCCCGGGAAGATTCGACAGACAAATTTCTATCGATAAACCGGATTTAGTTGGAAGAGAAGAAATTTTTAGAGTGCATCTTAAACCATTAAAAATGGGAACCGATGCCGACCCAAAAAGATTGGCAACACAAACCGCTGGTTTTGCAGGAGCCGAAATTGCAAACGTTTGTAACGAAGCTGCTTTGATTGCTGCCCGTAAAAATAAAACACAAGTTGAAATGCAAGATTTTCAAGATGCAATCGATCGCGTAATTGGTGGCTTGGAAAAGAAAAATAAAATTATTTCACCCGAAGAAAAACAGATCATTGCTTATCACGAATCGGGACATGCAATTGTTGGTTGGTTCCTTGAAGGACTTGATCCTCTTGTAAAAGTTTCTATTGTTCCTCGTGGAGTTGCGGCTTTGGGGTATGCTCAATATTTACCAAAAGATCAATACCTATACACTACCGTTCAAATGCGCAATATGATGTGTATGACACTTGGCGGACGTGTTGCTGAAGATATTGTGTTTGGAAGAGTTTCAACAGGTGCGCAAAATGATTTGGAACGTATCACTAAAATGGCATATGCCATGGTGAGCATTTACGGAATGAATGCTAACGTTGGTAATGTATCCTTTTACGATCCTAATAATGAATACGGTTTTACAAAACCTTATTCAGATAAAACCGCTGAGATGATTGATATCGAAGTGCGCAAAATGATTGACGAATGTTACGTTGTAACAAAAGAATTGTTGAATGAAAAACGTGAAAAATTAGAAGAACTTTCTCAAATTTTATTGAAACGTGAAATATTATTCCAACATGATTTGGAAGAAATTTTAGGCAAACGACCTTTTGATTCAAAAAATGTTGAAGAAGTTCCTTTAGCGGTTGAAGTCGAAGAAGTAATATCAGAAACAATTGAAGTAAAAAACGAAACTTCAACAGAAACTGAAGTCAAAGAAGTTGACACAACTGATAATAAAACTGAATAGTAATTATTAAACGATAACAGAAAGCCTCGAAAATTTCGGGGCTTTTTTTATTTTAAAATTCCATCAGAAAAAATTTAAGCGCGTTGTCTCGACTAGAAAAAATCATCAAAAAATATTTTTTGAAACACCATTTCAAAAAAAAACATAAATTGCCGCTGAGTGCAAGAGAACACAACTTCCAAAGAAAAAATCCTCAAGAAAGTGAGGCAGGCTTTGATCTTCAAACAGAAGGCAAGATTTGCTAATATTGACCTCGACTCAAACCTTTATACTCAACCTCCACAGGAAGAATTGGTCATAGAAACTTTTGCTAAAAATCTTATCGACCTAAAAGGACAATTTGTTTTTTGTACCAATCGTTTTGATTGTATTGATAAACTCATCACTCTTTTGGAACAACGTAAATGGAGACATCTTTTTTGTTGGGAAGAAGAACTTCAATTTTTACTTAAAGATTCAGGAATATCTTTTGTTGAGAAATCTGGTGTTATTGAAAAAGTTCAAGCTTCAATTACAAGTTGCGAAGCTTTGATAGCCCGCACAGGAAGCGTGCTTGTAAGTTCAAAAAAGAATTCCCGAGAACTTACTATCTATCCTCCGGTTCATATTGTTATCGCAAATTCCTCTCAATTGGTAATGGAAATAAAAGATGGCCTGCAGATTTTAAAAAACCGTTATGGGAAAAATATTCCATCGATGGTTTCATTTATCAGCGGACCAAGTCGCACCAGCGATATTGAAAAAACTTTAGTGATTGGCGCACACGGACCAAAAGAATTATTCGTGTTTTTAATTGATGATACGAAACATGAATAAAGCAATGCTCATTATCATTTTTGTGTTTTTTGCGAATATTTCTTTCTCACAAAAACTTACACCGAAAGATATTCTATTGAAATCAAAAGAAGCTTGCGAAAAAGTGAAAAGCGCTTCGTTTGATTCTGAAATGCATTTCAAATTTTTTAATCATAAAGATACAACTCTTTTATCAGGTCGATTAAATTTACTTAAGCTTGATACCAATGAATCAGGTGTGGTTGGCAGTATGAATAAAAACACTGGAACACAAATTTTACTGTTCACCAATCAAAGTGTATATATCCAAAAAACTAAAGTTGAAATTGACTCATTTGATTACAAAAGAGGTTTCGAAGGAAATATTCAAGATGAATTATTTAATATAAATTTTATCCAACTTCATCCATTTAAAATATTGGATGAAAGAAGTAATAAGTACGAATTTATTGATACATCAAATTCAATATATACAATTGGAGTTAAAATAAAAGATAGAAAAGAAGTAGATAAAAATTACCATATCTATTACATCGATAAAATGACAATGCTTCCTGTAAAATATACAAATACAATGCATGCAAAGGAACAAGATCAATTTCAATACTCACAAGTTACTATAACTAACTTAAGTATTAACGATGATTCTGCAACGTATTATCTCAACCATTTTAATGCAAAATATTTTGATACGGTTAAATATACGGAGCGTTATATAACACCAAAACTACTTGATAGCAATACGTTTGCGCCTGATTGGAAGTTCCCTGTTTATGGGAAAAATGATAGTGTGAGCCTTTCACAATTTAAGGAAAAATATGTACTGATGGATTTCTCATATACATCATGCTATCCATGTATGAAAGCTGTTCCTGCAATGGTAGATTTAACTAAACGAAATAAAGATAAACTAGTTGTACTTTGGATAAACCCTTTTGATAATGATGAAAAATTAAAAGATTTTATTTCAAGAAATAATGTTAATTATCAGGTTGTAAAAATAACAAGAAAATTAGCCGACACATATCACGTGAGTGGATACCCAACAATATATTTGATTAATCCGGAAGGTAAAATAAAGTTTATACATGTTGGATTTGGATATGATAAAGAATATCAAAAAAAGTTTGTGATACGAATTGAAAAACTGATAAAAGAGTAAATTTTGATAACCAACAAAAAAATATATTTCGCTTCCGATTTTCACCTTGGTGTTCCCGATCATGCATCGAGTTTGGTGCGTGAAAAAAAAATTGTTAGCTGGCTCGATACTATTAAACACGATGCTTCAGAAATTTACCTAGTTGGTGATTTATTTGATTTTTGGTTTGAATATAATTTAGTTGTGCCAAAAGGTTTTGTAAGATTGCTTGGCAAACTTGCTGAATTAACTGATGCAGGAATTTCAATTTATTTATTTCATGGAAATCATGATCTCTGGCAATTCGGTTATCTAGAACAAGAAATTGGTTGTACAGTTTATTCGAAAGCAATTGTGAAAGAATTTAACGGAAAGAAATTTTATATCGGTCACGGAGATGGCATTGGTCCGGGACAAACATTTTTCAAATTTTTATTAGCGGTTTACCGAAATTATTTCTTCCAAAGAATGTTTGCCTTCTTTCATCCAAGCGTTGGAATTACCATTGCTAACTGGTTTTCAAATCGCAGTAAAATTAAAAGTGATGAAATAAACAGCAAATATTATGGTGATGAAAAAGAGTATCACATGCAGTTTGCAAAAAAATATTTAGAGCTCGAAAAAGTTGATTACTTAATTTTTGGTCACCGCCATTTACCAA
>CAIUEQ010000099.1 GCA_903898215.1 uncultured Bacteroidota bacterium
CTTCGTTTATCGTTTATCTTTTATTAAAACTTTTTCATTACGACCCAAATTCGGTAAATGTAGTTCATGCTTTTTTAGCTTTAAATACTTTGTTGATTTTATTATCAGCACTTTATTATTTTGTTTTATGCAACCATTTTAAAATAAAAAAGCAAGCCGAGATCATCGGCTTTTGTGGACTCTTCTTCAATTTTGCAATTTTAAAAAACACTTTTTATTATCCGGTGCTCACCGATGTTTTTGCTTTTGCTTTTGGATTTTTTGTGGTTGGTGAATTTATGAGAAAGCGATGGCTCACAACATTTTTTGCATTTATCCTCGGCACATTTTCTTATCCTTTATTTTTTATCACCTCATTTGTTTTACTCATCAAATCAAAATCAAGTGTGGTTGAAACGATGATGTTAAAAATATTTTCTTATGCCAAATGGGTGATACCAATAATCATTTCGTTAGTGTTTATTATTTATCTCACGATTGGGAAACAACTCATTACTCCAAATTATTATTTTGAATTGGATAAAGTATGGTTAATTGGAGGATTCCCATTGGTGTTATTTTATCTCTATAAAATATTTGATATTAAACTTTCGTTTCAGGAAAACATATTTAATAAAAACTCAGAATTAAAAACAATCATTGGTATTCTCGTTTTTGTTGCCACATATTTTCTACTTAATTATTTAATAAAATCATTTACTATTCCTGAAAATGACTTTACACCTTCCACTTTTTTATGGATCATTTTTCAGCAAGCAATTGCAAAACCATTTTCATTTTTAGTTTCGCATTTCATTTATTTCGGACCAATTATTTTGTTGATGATTTTTTATTACAAGAAAATAATTTTAGAGGCTTCTGAATTTGGATGGCAATTTTTAGTTTATATTTTTATTTATCTGCTATTGGGAATAGGTTCTGAAAGCAGACAGTTCATGAATGCTTGGCCTGCTTTTGTTTTATTATTTGTTATGGCAATTAATAAAATAATTTTCAACAAAAATTTAGTTACCGCATTTGTAATTATCAGTTTATTTCAGTCTCATTTTTGGTTGCAAATAAACCGACCAAAAATTTATGAAAGTTATATTTATGATAAATTCCCTGAACAATTTTTCTTCATGCACCACGGTCCGTTTGCAAGCGATGTAAGTTATATAATCAATGTAACAACATTTGTTTTGTTTGCTTTACTTTTTGGTTTTGCGATAAAAAGACCAAAGCTAAATCAACAAACATAAATTTTATTTATTGGATTTTCCCTAGCGAGCCTTGCGCATTTCCATTGCTCCCTTGCGTTAAAAATTAACCGCAAAGTTCGCAAAGAAATGCGCAAAGAACGCAACGCTAAACACAAGGTTCGCAAGGATTATTAAATGATCCACTTATTTTTTATTTAAAATACTTGAATAAATTTGAAATAAAAACTCACAAATAAAAAACTCGCCCTATGCTCGAACAACATGATCTTACCAAAATTCTCTTTCTTGATATTGAAACCGTTCCGCAATATGAACGTTATGATTCGATGCCCGATAAATGGAAATATCTCTGGGATAAGAAATCGCTCACACTTAATTATAATAAGCCCGAACAAACACCTGATGCAGTTTATCCGCGAGCAGGAATTTATGCCGAGTTTGGAAAAATTGTTTGCATCTCAGTTGGCTATTTTAACCGCAGTGGCAACTTTTGGCAATTCCGTTTAAAATCATTTTATGGTGATGATGAAAAAATATTGCTCAAAGATTTTTGTGAAATGCTTGAACGATATTTTAACAATCCCGATAATTTACTTTGTGCACATAATGGAAAAGAATTCGACTATCCGTATATCTCACGAAGGTGTTTATTGAATGGAATTACCTTACCGAATATTTTAAATCTTGCCGGCAAAAAGCCTTGGGAAATTCAACATCTCGATACGCTTGAATTATGGAAGTTTGGCGATTATAAAAGTTTCACTTCGCTCGAATTACTTGCAGCAGCTTTTGATATCCCCACACCAAAAGATGATATTGACGGCAGCATGGTTTGGGAAGTTTATTGGAAAGAAAAAGATTTGGAGCGCATCAAAACATATTGCCAAAAAGATGTGGTAACCGTTGCACAATTAGTATTGCGATTTAGAAACGAAAAGTTGCTGGATGAAAGTGATGTGATTATTACTTAAAAAAGTTGTCAGTTCGAGCGGAGTCGAGAAGCGAGAGACGAGAAGCGAGACATTGCTATTTTTTAGCATCGTGCTTGTAAGAACCTGTTCTCTCCCGATAGCTATCGGGACCGCTCGAACTGACAAGCGAACTACAAAGATTTCGAACTGTCAATAAAAAAATAAATCATGAAAGAAATTCAATTTGTTTTTAAAAAATATCTTTTCATTTATTTGACTTTAGGATTTATTGCTTTTACTGTTATTGGAACTTTATCGCATGAGTTCGGGCATTATGCAGTTGCAAAATATTTTGGTTGGAATCCGAGAATTGGATATGCTTATTGCATGCCAGGATCAAATTATAGTCAATCAAGACTAAAAGAAATATATGACTTGAGAAATGTAGAAATTGATAACAATAAATTATTTCCTGAAAAAGAAGAATTTGAAAAACTTAGTAAAAAATTTAGACTGACAACATCATTGATAACTTTGGGTGGTCCAATAGAAACTATATTAACAAGCATTATTGGTTTAATCATTTTAATTAATTACAGAAAAAAACTCTCAAAAAAAGAATCATTTTCTTTTACTAATTGGCTCTGTGTTTTTATTGCACTATTTATTTTGAGACAATCAGCTAATATGTTTGTTGGATTTGGAATTTTATTATTAACATCACGAACACCACATGGCGATGAATTTAGAATTTCTTGGATGATTGGACTAAATCCTTGGGCTCTTGATATCATCACCGGAGTAATAGGATTACTTGTTTTAGCTTGGATAATTTTTCGCATCATTCCAATTTCCGAACGTTTTACATTTATTCTTTCGGGAATTTTTGGTGGTGTATCTGGATATATTTTATGGCTCATTTTATTAGGTCCAATTATATTGCCTTGATTTATTTTGAAAGGAGTTTTGTCCTATAAAGCTTGTCACTTCGAGTGTAGTTGAGAAGCGAGACATTGCTCTTTTGAAACTTATTGCTAACTTTAACCTGTTCTCGACTAGGCTCGAACTGACAAAGAAAAAAAACCGAACTAACGAGGAAAAAGAATTCGAACTGACAAAAATTAAATATTGAAAACTAAAATTTATACCATATTAATTCTTTCAATCGTATTTTTTGTATATGCTAATTTATCCTCTTGCCAAAAGGATAAGCCATGTGTACACAGTACAACAGAAGAAGATATTCCATCTGGTGATTTGGCAAAAGTACCTTATACAGATGCTACGAAACTTACCTTTGTCCGCACAAGCACAAAAGACACTTTTATGTTTTCCAGTCAAGGGTGGTTTACAGACTTTGGTTCACAACAAACACAGGATGATTGCTATCAGATTTATAAATTACAGAGGAAGACAATACTATTTAAAAGTCCGACATATTCGCAGCCAATAACTTTAAGTTTACTTTTTTATTATAGTCATGGTGATTATATGGTAATTGACTTTAATAATACAACTTTTAGTGTCTCCCCTATCAATATTCGTAATCCGTATAGTTATGATTCCTTAAGCATAGGAAGTCAAAATTATTATAATATAGAATATTTTAAAGACCAATATCAATCAAATTCCAATTCGCCTTATGGTTGTTACTATAATATTACGCATGGAATATTAAAAATGGAAACAAGTGATAAAGATAAATGGGAACTCATAAAAGTTGAATAAAAATGGCAAGAATAAAACTACAATTACCCGAACAATTTATTTTTAAAACAGAAATTCACTCTTTATCAAATTTGTTTCCTAAATTTGGTAATTATATTTTCAGAAAATGAAAACACTTGTGATTGAAACCCGAAACGATGAGGATTTACTACTACTTACATCCTTGGCTGAAAGACTCAACCTTGAGAATAAAATTTTTTCTTCAGAAGAAAATTATGCTGCTCCGGGAAAACCACTTACCATTTCTGAATTAAAAAAACTAATTGTTAAAGCCGAAAAAGAAAAAGGTATTTCAACAAAAGAATTTAAGAGCAAAATCTCAAAGTGGTAAATGCAAAAACGCAAGTTTGAAATAAAACCTTCATTTATCAAATCCTTTAAGCAAGCTTATGATTGGTATTTGGAGAACTTTGGAGAAACATATGCAAAGAAATTTCTGACTCAAATTGATGAATCATTCGGGGAAATAGAAGATGAACCTTTGGCATTTTCTGAATGTCCCGAACTCCCTACAAAACATAAATATTACAGATATTTTGTGCACTTAAAAAATCATAAAATTATTTTTAAAGTTACTGCAAATACTATTTCAATTCTTCTCATTTTTCATTGTAAAAGAAACCCTGTGTTGATTAAAAAAATGATAAAATAATTCATGGCTCGAATAAAACTCCAACTCCCTGAACAATTTATTTTTAAAACAGAAATTCCTGTTCGCATTGCTGATATCAATTATGGCAATCATTTGAGCAATGATGTTTACCTCAGTTATATGCACGAAGCACGAATGCAATTTTTTGCACACTTTGGTTATACCGAAATGAATCTTGCCGGAGCATCAGTAATTATGGGCGATACAGCTATTGTGTTTAAGAAAGAATGTTTTTATGGTGATGTATTAACCATAGAAGTTACTGCTGCCGATTTTGGTTCACGCAGTTTTGATCTCTATTATCGTTTCACAAAAAAAGATACAAACGAAACAGCTTGCGAAGCAAAAACCGGAATGGTTTGTTTTGATTACACCGAAAGAAAAACGGTTGAAGTTCCGGAAGAATTTAGAGAGTTATTTATAAAATAAGATAATCACTTTGTGATCTTTGTGAATTTTCCTTTGTGTTCTCTGTGGTTAAATTTTACCACAAAGTTCACGAAGTAAAACACGATGAACACTAAAAAAATAATAAACTTTCTAGTTTAAAGATTAACCGCAAAGAGCGCGAAGGTTAACGCAATGGTC
>CAIUEQ010000100.1 GCA_903898215.1 uncultured Bacteroidota bacterium
AAAAACTCGAGATATTACAGGAGGTTTACCACGTGTAACAGAATTATTTGAAGCACGTAATCCATCTAATCCGGCAGTAGTTTCGGAAATTGATGGAGTGGTAACATTTGGTGGTATCAAACGTGGTAACCGTGAAATCATGATTACTTCAAAAGACGGTGACAGTAAAAAATATCTTGTTCCTCTTTCTAAACATATTCTTGTTCAAGAAAATGATTTCGTAAAAGCAGGTTCATCATTAAGTGATGGTTCAATCAGTCCTCAGGATATTTTGAGAATTGAAGGTCCATTGGCTGTTCAACGTTATATCACTAACGGAATCCAGGAAGTGTATCGTTTACAAGGTGTAAAAATCAACGATAAACATATCGAAACGATTGTTCGCCAAATGATGCAAAAATTGGAAGTAGAAGAACCAGGTGATACTTTATTCCTCGAAGGAGAGTTTGTTGAAAAACATAGCTTCAAACAAACCAACGATTGGATTTATGATAAAAAGGTAATTACTGAAGCAGGTGATTCTACAACACTAAAAGCAGGTCAAATTATCAGCGTTCGTAAATTACGCGATGAGAACTCAATGTTAAAACGTAAAGACCAAAAACTTGTTGAAGTACGTGATGCAATTTCTGCCACAGCTTCTCAAGTAATTATGGGTATTACAAAAGCATCTTTGGGAACTCAAAGCTTTATGAGTGCTGCATCGTTCCAGGAAACTACTAAAGTTCTAAACGAAGCAGCTATTGCTGGTAAGATCGATTACATGCTAGGATTGAAAGAGAACGTTATCGTTGGACATTTAATTCCAGCAGGTACCGGTATCAGAGATTATGAAAAATTGATCGTTGGATCTAAAGAAGAATATGAAATGTTGATGGCTTCGAAAGATGAAGCATTAGCAGGAAAATAATTTTTCTTTTAATAAATTAAAAAGGCATTCGCAATTGTGTGAATGCCTTTTTTTTTTAGCTTTGAAGAGTAAATTTTAAATCATGGAAAACAATCAAAACAATAATCAAATTAATATCGAGTTATCAGAAGAAATGGCTGAAGGAACTTATGCAAATCTTGCAATCATTACGCATTCAAATGCTGAATTCGTTATCGACTTTGTTCGTATCATGCCGGGCGTTCCAAAAGCAAAAGTAAAATCGCGTATCGTGCTAACCCCTCAACATGCAAAACGTTTGATGATGGCTTTAGGCGAAAATATTGGAAAATTTGAGGACATGAACGGCCCGATAGATATTAATGATAATAACCTCCCTCCTTTTCCGATGAACTTTGGCGGACCAACTGCTCAGGCATAATTAATATTTAATGTCTGCTAAAAAAAAGCATCCTGATAAAATTATTCATACTCAAATTGAACAAGAGATTATTGACAAAAACATCTCTTCAAAATTTGTATGGATAATCACTTTTTTATTTTTTAGTGTCTCAATTTTAGGAATACTTCATCATGAAATGTGGCGTGATGAATTACAATCGTGGTTAGTAGCAAAAGATGCTCACTCGATTGCTGAGCTCTTTAAAAACAGCACCTACGAAGGTCATCCGATGGGTTGGTATTTACTTTTATTTTTTGTAAATATTTTTACATCCTCCCCTTTTGCCATGCAAATTTTAAATGTACTTATTGGCACAGCATTTATTTTTATGTTTGTAAAACACTCGGGATTTAGTTTGCTGCAAAGTGTGCTTTTTGTATTTGGATATTATACCCTTTTTGAATTTACTCAAATTGCTCGTTCCTATAATTTAGAACTTTTATTGCTGGCATCTTTTTGTGTGCTGTACAAAAATGCTCCTAAAAATATGTGGCCAATATTTGTTTCACTTATTTTATTAGCAAATACTTCAGCATTCGGATTATTGTTTGCAATTTGTTTGGGAACTCTGTTTTATGTCGACATGGTTTTTAACATTTCAAATAAATTCAATTCTAATATTTCGACCAAAAAAATTGTTGCAGTTTCATTTTTATTTTTAATAGGAATTATTTTTTCTATCATCCAAATAAAACCCGAACAAGGAAATTTGGTAAGCACCGAAATTTCATCATTACTAGATTTTGAAAGGCTTGAAACAATCATCTCAAGAGTTTACAACTCATTCTTTTTACTTCCCGACATTAGTTTGTTGCCTCACTGGAACTTCAGTGGTACCATGCGTTTAGACAGCCAGAATGTTCCATTGTATTTCATTTTTTCTTGCTTCATTATTATTTGTACTTCACTTATCTTTTACAGAAAACCATTATTGTTATTTTTTTATTTAACGATAATTACCGGCATCATCATTTTATGTGATATTACTTTTCTTCTTTCTGTAAGATATGTTGGCCGAATTTTTATCGCATACATTTTTATCCTTTGGATCGCAAAATATTTTCCTGAATATCATTTCAAAAATTCCATCAATCGTTTTTTTGCTATTAGCGGAAAAAAAATTCAATCTGTTTTCTTACTAATAGTTTTAAGTTTTCAACTTGTTGCTGGCATCCTATATTACTATAACGATTTTAAATTACCTTTTTCCGGAAGTCAAGAAATTGCACACTTCATTCGCCAACAGCACTTGGATACAATTCCTATTGTTGGATCACAGGATTATGCCGTTTCACCTTTATCGGCATTGCTCGATAAAAATATTTTTTATCCTGAAAGCAAATCGTTTGGTTCATTTATTATTTGGGATAATCAACTTCGAAAACATCAGAATCCTGATTTTGATATTGTATTTGCATCAGTAGATTCGGTGATGGGAAACAAGCATCAGCAAGCGCTGTTAATTTTAAATGCTTTACCTAGTGGTCCGGAAGGAAAACTTGAACATGCATTCATCACACCAACAATAAAACTAGATCTCATTCATCAATCAGAAAACGCTATCGTAGCAGATGAATATTATTATCTTTATTTGGCAACAAAAGTGAAGCAGTAATCTAGAAATAATTTTACTGTAACAAAATTAATCACCTACTACAATACCTAATTTTTATATTTACATCATTATATGATTCGTCTTCTAAATTTATATCGTGGTGCATTTGCTAATATTCAAAGTAATATTTGGATACTCGCCATAACCATGTTTATCAATAGAAGCGGTTCGATGGTTTTACTTTTCACATCTTTGTACCTCACAAAAGAGTTACACTTTACCATTGCAAATGCAGGATTTGTTTTAAGTTTTTATGGATTTGGGAGTATCCTTGGTTCTTATGTTGGAGGATGGCTAACGGATAGGATGAACTTTTTTTATATTATGCTTTTCTCGCTCATTTGCAGTGGTTCAATTTTGTTATTGATGTTAATTGCAACATCACCAATTTTTATAGCTGTTATTATTTTTGCATACGCATTTGCTGCTGATATGTTTCGTCCGGCAAATTCAAAAGCAATTGCAGCATACACTTCCACAACAAACCGAACACGATCAGTTTCATTGGTTCGTTTAGCTATCAATTTGGGTTTTTCAATTGGTCCAGCGATGGGCGGATTTGTTGCATTTTACCTAGGCTATAAATGGTTATTTGTAATTGATGCTTTTACAAGTTTTGCAGCTGCATATATGTTGTATAGTTATTTACCAAGGCATAAAGAAGAACCTAAAAACAATGAAACATCATTATTAAAAGATAGTAGTACTTCAGCATATCGTGATATCCCCTATCTGTTTTTTATTATTTTAGTAGCGTTTTTTGGAATATGTTTCTTCCAATTAATTACAAGTTTTCCTCAATATTTACATAATGAATGTCATTACCACGAAGGAACAATAGGTTTATTGATAGGATTAAATGGTTTATTGGTTGTGATTTTCGAAATGCCCTTCATTGCATTTTTAGAAAAAAAACAAAAGATATTCCCATATATCATTGCCGGAAATTTATGTATTGCCGCTGCATTTAGTGTGCTGGTTTTAGGAAATGGGACAATGATATTCGCGATTTTATATATCATCATCCTTTCCTTTTCAGAAATGTTTGCGATGCCGTTTATGTTTAACTATGCATTATCTCGTCCCGATAAAGACCGCCAAGGTCAATACTCTGCACTCTATTCAATCTCTTATGGAATTGCAAATATTGCAGCACCAATTTTAGGATTGGGAATAGCCGGTAATTATGGATTTGATAAAACATTTTATTTTTTTATCGGGTTAAGTTTAATCGCAGCATTTGGTTTTATGATGTTGAACAAGAAAGAACACAAAAAATAAAAGCAAACATTATTGCCACATTTTTCACAAAAACACTTCTGATAATAAATGTTGAGTTTTTGACGATAACTATGTCTCAAAAAAATGTTATTTGCGAGAGAGTAAACAGTAATAATAATAAATTATATGTCGAAAGTACTGATCATAGATGACGAAAAAGCGATTCGCACAACGTTAAGAGAAATTCTTGAATACGAAGGATACACTGTAGACGAAGCCTCTGATGGAAAAGCAGGGTTAGAAAAAATTGAATCCGAAGAATATGCGGCTGTATTGTGTGATATCAAAATGCCAAAAATGGATGGCATTGAAGTATTGACAAAAGTAAAAGCAATGGAAGATGATGTTCCGTTTATTATGATTTCGGGACATGCTACTATTGATACAGCTGTTGAAGCAACAAAAAAAGGCGCTTTCGATTTCATTTCTAAACCCCCAGATTTAAATCGTTTGCTCATCACTTTGAGAAATGCCATTGATAAAAAATCGTTGGTAATTGAAACAAAAGTGTTGCGCAGAAAAATTGGCAAAACACGTGAAATCATTGGTGATTCACCTTCCATTCAAAACATCATCAACACCATTGATAAAGTTGCACCTACCGATGCAAGAGTATTAATTACTGGTGATAACGGTACAGGAAAAGAATTGGTTGCAAGATGGATTCATGAAAAAAGTAATCGCTCTAAAAATGTATTGATAGAAGTGAATTGTGCAGCAATTCCAACTGAGTTAATAGAGAGTGAATTATTCGGACACGAAAAAGGAGCTTTCACTTCGGCAATGAAACAACGTATCGGAAAATTTGAACAAGCAACAGGTGGCACTTTGTTTTTAGATGAAGTTGCTGATATGAGCTTATCTGCACAAGCAAAAGTATTGCGTGCATTACAAGAAAATAAAATTACTAGGGTTGGAGGAGATAAAGAAATCAAAGTAGATGTCAGAATTATTGCTGCAACTAATAAAGATTTGAAAAAGGAAATAGAAAAAGGTGAATTCAGAGTAGATTTATTCCATCGCTT